>DASQGG010000031.1 GCA_035632695.1 Thermoplasmata archaeon | reverse complement strand
GGATTTCGGCTGCGGTTCGTGCTCGGAGGAATTCCAGCTGAAGAGCCAATCTCGTTCCTTCGGTTCTCGGGTCCTGGATTCAGCCTACCAGCCCATGGTCGAGAGCATCTTCAGTTCCAGCGCCCCCAACTTCCTCTTTCTCCACTATTTGCCTGTGGAGTGGCGGGTACATAACGTATTCATCGTCCCCCGTCACTTCCTTTCCATGTCCGTGATCGAGAGGCGCGCCCCGCTTCGACCGACAGCAAGGAGGGCTGGGTGGGTGGGCTGCAATATACTGCTTTCCGCATTGCCCCAGGACGCACGGATCGGTGTGGTTCAAAGCGGAAGTGTCCGACCAGAGGAAGAGGTCCGAAGGGCATGGCAAACATTTTCTTTCCTTAAGGACGCCACACCAGAGTCCCGGGGGTGGACCGCAGACGTGCTCGCCTGCGTGCGGGAACTTGGGACGCCGGAGTTCACGCTCGCCGAGCTGTATCGGTTCGAACCTCGGCTCTCTGCGATGCATCGGGACAACCGCAATGTGCGCGCGAAAGTTCGCCAACAGCTTCAATTGCTCCGTGACCGCGGGGTGCTCGACTTCCTTGGGAGAGGAAGCTACAGAATTCTGCAGCCCGGTCGGATTTGACCGGTTCGGAGCCGGCACTACTTGTACCACCACCGCCCTCGGCCGTCGCCTCCTTAGACCAAGTCGCTGGCATCCTCGTGCGGTCTAAGGTCCTCAATCGGGTCTCGAGGGTGACCGTCGTGTCAAACCGCCCGGCCCCCGTCATTACGGTCCCTAAAGCAGACGCAATCTCCAGCGCGAATGTTTCACGAAGAAGGCTGTGATTCGGGGATGCGGTATTCCTCCCGTCGAACCCGACTCTGCTCAACCGCTTCTCTGATACGCCGTTGCACCTTGCTCTTTTTGCTTCGACCGCTCTTGATTTCTAGGAATACAACTTCCTTGCATTCCTCTGCACTTGCCCCGACGAAAATCAGGCAATCCACAGGGGAACCAATGAACCGGACCTCTGTCGGGTCGTATCGGAAATCTGGAAGGAAGGGGCCTAGCTGCTCGAGGAGCTTTCCCGTGAGAGTCGAGCGACTCTTCTTGACCGAGTCCTCGCGGGCAGACTTCTCTCTTTCTTGGTATTCCAGCTCGAGGCCTCTCGTGGTCAGCGCTTTTCCAATTGCGTACCCTGCCACCAGGCTCACGGCCACACTGACGAGAACGATTGCCACCAGGAGAACGTCCACCACGTGATCGCCAAATGCCGGAGTCAGGTGTCGACGGAAAAGCTTGACGAAGGGGATTTGCATGGCGGGCGGCTAAGCTTCGTCGTCTTTATGAGCAGGTTCAGGCTAACCCTGAATGTGAGCCCGATAGCCTCGGAGGACGTCGCCAAGTATGCAAGACTCGTGGCGGTCGTCGAGCGCTGTGGGACGATCCTTTCCCGCATCAAGATGCACAAGATTCTCTATGTCCTCAAGAGCCTGGGCTATCCCGTGCCCGAGCGGTTCGAGTACCGTCACTACGGCCCATACTCCGAGGATCTTGCCGCGGACCTCCAATCCGCGGTGAATGCCACCTATCTCCAAGAACGGGCGACCGAAACTCCCGGCGACGAGGACGAGGAGCCGTACAGGCGGTACGACTACTCGCCCGCGCGGCGTGGATCCGAGCTCGTTGCCAGCGTAGCCTCCTCGGACCCTACCCAAGCTGCGGTCGCGGATTCGATGGCTGGCGTGGCAGAGGAGCTCAACGAGTCCCCGCCTACCCGGCTGGAGCTTGTCGCGACGCTGATGTACCTGCAGGACCTGAACGTGCCACGCGACCTCATCATTGGAGTCCTGCAAGCAAGCAAGCCGCAGTTCACCGAGGCCGATATTCGGGCCGCTCTCGAGTACATCGCTGACCTCCGAGCTCGAGCGTCCTTCACGCCGCCGCTAGACTTGTCCTCCATCATCGGGTTGGTGAAGGAGGGCCCGCCAAGCGACGCGGCTCAAGACCTCGATGAGGAGATTTATGGCAGTGGGGAATGAGGTCTTCGTCGACACGGGCCTGTGGATTGCAGCGGCTCGAAGACCCGATGCCCAGCATGAACGCGGCAAAGCCCTGGGTCAGGAGATCCTCGGTCGGCGGGTCAAGGTTGTCATCTCCGACATGGTGCTGGCTGAAGTGGTCACCTTCGTCCTGAAGAAGGATGGTCCCGAGGCCGCGAGAAGGCTCATGGACCTGCTCGAAGAGAACACGACTATCCTGTACATCGACAAACCTGTACTCGAGGACGCCAAGGCCCTGCTGCGACAGTACTGGGCGCCGAGAAAGCGGATCTCCGTCTGCGACGCCACCTCCGTGATCCTGATGCAGAGGCGCGGAATCAACGATCTCTATAGCTTCGACTCCGGATTCGATGGTCTGCCCGGAATCCATCGCATCGGCTGAGTGGTCTTTCCAATCCCCCGACAGGCGAAATCTAATCGGGGACAACCGAATAGCGTCTGCGTCATGCCTCCGATCCTCGCGGGCCGCGACCTCCGGAAGTCCTGGAGCGGCACGCTCGTCCTCGAGCACGCGGACTTCGTCATCCAGGCGGGCGAGAAGGTGGCGCTCGTCGGGCCCAACGGCGCCGGGAAGAGCACCTTGTTCAAGCTCCTCGCGGGAGAGACGAAGCCGGACGTGGGCGACCTCGTCACGAAGCCCGAACTCCGCTTCGGCTACCTGCCGCAGATTCCGAACGTTCCCGAGGCGACGATCGTCCGGGAGGTCCTGAGCGCCCCCAGCGCGGAAGTGCAGCGGATTGAGGCCGAGCTCGCCGAGCTCGAGGCGTGGATGGCCCGTCCCGACGCGTGGGACGCGCCCGACGCGAACGCCCGTATGGCCCGCTATGAATCGCTCCACGTGGCTCTGGGCGGCGCACGCAGCCGGTCGGTCATCGTCAACGACCCGATCCTCAACGACCTGGGCGTTGAAGAGGAGCTGCTGGACCAGACGTTCGGCACGCTCTCCGGCGGGGAGAAGTCCAAAGTCCTGACGGCCCGCGCCCTGGCCAATGCGAAGGAGAAGGACATCCTCCTCCTCGACGAGCCGACGAACCACATGGACATCGACACGATCGAGACGATCGAGGAGTTCCTCCTCGAGATCGACGCCGCGGTCCTGCTCGCCAGCCACGACAAGTTCCTCCTCGATGCGCTCGCGGACAAGGTCATCGAGATCGACCGCCTCCGCACGTGGGAGTACGTGGGCAACTACTCCGACTTCCGGGTGCAACGAGACGCGATCACCCGTGCCCGTCAAGCCCAGATGCACCGGCATCGCGAGGAACTCAAGCGGCAGCTGGCGATCATCGAGCAGTTCAAGTCCCGCAAGGTGTACGAGCAAGTCCTTTCACGCAAGCTGCGCGTCGAACAGATGAGACGGGAGATGCCCGAAGAGGCCCCGACCGCTCCCAAGGCGTTCCGCCTCTCCTTCCGCACGGGAGCGGGCACCGGAATCGTGCGGCTCCAAGGCGTCTCCAAGTCCCACGGCGGCCGCCTCCTCTTCTCCGACGTGGACCTCGAACTGGGCAAGGGCGACAAGGTCGGGCTCGTGGGTCCCAACGGCGCGGGGAAGACGACCCTCCTGGAGGTCCTCATCGGACGGCAGGAGGCGGACGAGGGCAGCGTCTTCCGGGGCAAGAACCTCAACATCGGCTACTTCGCCCAGGAGGCCGAGGAGCTCGACTTCGACCGCACCCTTTTCGAGGAGATCCGCAGCGTCCGCAACCCGCCGCCCCCGGAAGGGTGGGCCCGCGGCCTCCTCGGCCGTTTCTGGTTCAGCGGGGATATGGTCAACAGCAAGGTGGGCCAGCTGAGCGGCGGCGAGCGCGCTCGCCTCGCCATGGCCAAGTTCATCGCGCAGGACTACGACCTCCTCGTCCTCGACGAGCCGACGAACCACTTGGACATCGAGAGCCAGGAAATCGTGGCCGCGGCCCTGAAAAGCTACGCGGGCATGGTCCTCGTCGTGAGCCACAACCGGAGCTTCCTGAACGACGTGGCCAACAAGATCGCGGTCATCGCGCACGCGCGCCTCGCAGTGTTCGCGGGGACGTTCAAGGACTCCTGGGCCGCAGCGAAGATGGCCGAGTTCATGGACGTGAAGAAGAAGCCGAAGTACCGCGTGCGGCGGGTGGTCAAGGATTGGGAAACGGGCAACGTCTACCACCAGGGCGACACGATCGCGCTGGGCGGGGCGGAGACCCAGGCGTTCCTACGCCTCCTCCGGTGGGCCGAGGCTAACGGCCGCGTGGAGCGCATCGAGACGTGAGGAGATCGGTCACGCGACGGTCTCAGCCGCGGTTTCACCCACGCGCCTGCATCATTAAGCAAATCCTTAAGTATACTCGGCGTCTATAGTTAAGACGATGCTTAAGCGTAAGAACGTCGGGCTGGACGACGTGTTCGCCGCACTCGCCCACCCGATCCGGCGCGCGATCATCGAGCGCCTGGCCGAAGGCGAGTGCACCGTGGGCGAGTTGGCGGCGCCCCATCACGTCAGCCTGCCGGCCATCTCCCAGCACCTCCGCGTGCTGGAGGAGGCCGGCCTCCTGGAGCAGACGCCCACGGGCCGGGTGCGCCGGTGCGCCCTCAAGGGCGCGCCGCTGTCCGCGGCCTTCTCGTGGATCGTGCAGTATCGCATCTTCTGGGAGGACATGCTGGACGGCATCGCGGAGAACGTGGAAGGAAAGGGAAGCACCATGACAGCGAGGAAGGTCAAGACCAAGACGATGACAGGGACCGTGCGACTGAGCCGCGTCTTCAAGGCGCCCCGCGAACGCGTGTTCAACGCGTTCCTCGACCCCGACGCGTTCGCCAAGTGGCTCCCGCCGAACGGATACTCGGCCCACGTGTACACGTTCGAGCCCAAGGTCGGGGGGACGCACCGGCTGAGCTTCTCGTCCCTCGACAAGACGGACACCCACTTCTTCGGCGGGAAGTTCCTCCAGATCAAGCCTTACGAGCGCCTGCGCTACACGGACAAGTTCGAAAGCGACGACCCGGCCATGCAGGGCGAAATGACGGTCACGGTCACGTTCCGGGACGTGCGCGGCGGGACGAAGGTGGACATCGTGCAAGAGGGAGTGCCCAAGGCGATCCCCGTCGAGAACGCGTTGATGGGCTGGACCCAGTCGCTCGAGAACCTGGCGCGGCTCGTGGAGTTGTAGGCACGGGAATCGGGTGGCGTCGACCGCACAAAGAAGACGGAGGCCCGGGCCTTCCCACGCCGCCCGCCTCCTGGGTCGCAGCCTCGCCTCTCACGAGAACGCGGTTCGGAGTAGTGGGTGGCCCGATGGCGCGATCGTCATGAGCGCCTCGCCCCGAGAATCTCCTTGGCCAGCTGGAGAAAGCTCGCGACGTCTCGGATCCACTTCTTCGCTTCATCGTGTCCCGTTTCGAGGCCTTTGTAGTCATAGTCGGACTTCGTCGCGATAGCCCGGGTGAGAAGGGAACGGACCGATGCGAACTTGGGGTCGATCTTGTTCTGCCGGATCAGCAGCCCGAACAGGACCGCCGCGTCCTCGTGCCGGGTGGACCGCCGGCCGAGGAACCGCATGGTGATCGCGTCGTTGGCTTTGATGAGGGCATGGATGGACTGGGCCACGGCGACCGTGAAGCGGGCTCGACCCCGGGCCGCGTTTCCCAGGGTGAACCTCGTCTTTCGGTTCATCTTGGCGCGGACAGCGACTGCGTCGAGCGCATCCTCGAAAGTGAAATCGATGAGGTGAGGCTCTAACGCCCCGATCGAATCCCTCGCCTCCGGCTCGGGAATCCCGTCCCGCAGGAGGACGCGGGGACCGAACCCGTATTACCGCCAACGGCGCTACGTGGCCCGGGGTCGGAGCATGAAGAAGGGTTTCGTCGCGGGGATCGAGGAGGAGACGAGGAAGAACATGGACTTCCGCCGTGTCCTGTACACAGCCAAGCATCAGCAGCTCGTCCTTATGCGCCTGAAGCCCGGAGAGGAGATCGGCGAGGAAGTCCACGAGGATGTCGACCAGTTCTTCCGGTTCGAGGCGGGGACCGGAGTTGCCCTGATCGACGGCGTCCGAAACCCGGTGAAGGACGGAACCGCGGTGATCGTCCCGTGCGGGGCGAGGCACAACGTGATCAACACGTCAAAGACCGCGGACCTCAAACTCTATACGATCTACGCTCCGCCGGAGCACAAGGACCGGGTGGTCCGAAGGACGAAGCAGGACGCCGAGGCCGCCCCGGAAGAGTACGACGGTCGGCCGACGGAGTAATCTCCTCGGGTGCCCCCGCGGACGCGGGCCCGGCGGGGGAGCCCGAACTATATACGGCACCAGACAAGTCCCGTAACCTCCAAGCGCCCAGGCGTTGGTGATTCCGGCCCAGGGAGATTCATTCGATGGCCACGTACCGAATCGAGAACGTCGTCGCGTCGACCTCGCTTGGGCAGGAGCTCGACCTCAAGGCGATCGCCCTCGCCCTGGGCGGCTCGGAGTACGAGCCCGAGCAGTTCCCCGGGCTCATCTACCGGATCAAGGAGCCGAAGACCGCGATCCTCCTGTTCAGGAGCGGGAAGGTCGTGTGCACGGGCGCGAAGAGCCTGGAGAGCGTGAGGACCGCGATCGCGCTCGTCTCCAAGCAGATCGCCGCCGCGGGGTTCTCCGTGAAGAAGGATCCCGAGATCGAGGTCCAGAACATCGTCGCCACCGCCGACCTAGGCGCCCAGATCGACCTGAACACGGTCGCGGTCACCCTCGGCCTCACCTCCGTCGAGTACGAGCCGGAGCAGTTCCCCGGGCTCGTCTACCGCCTCGACGACCCCAAGGTCGTCCTCCTCATGTTCGGCAGCGGCAAGGTCGTCTGCACGGGCGCCCGGAAGCCCGAGGACGTCGACAAGGCCGTGGAGCGGATCACCGCGGAGCTCAAGGCGAACGGCCTCCTCCACTGAGGCCGCGCCTTCCTCCGGATCTGGCCGCGTCCGAAGCCCTTATACGTCACGCCACCCTGGCGTCGGTCCTATGGCGAAGGGCGACGTGATCGGAACCGTGACCGCGTTCCTCCACAGCAAGTTCAAGCAGGACAACTACCGGACCGTCGTGGACCTCGCCAAGCCCGAGGACGCGGCGAAGCTCCTCGGGGCGCGCGTGGTCTGGGCGCGCGAGGACGGGCTGAAGATCCTCGGCCGCGTCGTCGCCCTGCATGGGCGGAAGGGCGCCCTCCGCGTGAAATGGGACCGCGGCTTCCCGCCGCAGGCCCTGGGCACTCCCGTCAAGATCGTCCCGTGAACGGACACGACCCGGGACCGGATGCGGGGTCCGTGACGAAGAAGTCTACCCTTTACGCTTCGACCGGCGATAGTCTCGCTCCATGGCCGCGGCGAAGCGCTTCCACGCCCGGGTCGTCTCCTGCTCGCGTCGCCGGCGCGGGATCTTCTTTCCCAGCGGCTTCGCGCGTCTCCACCATCGCAGCTCCATCTGAGTCCGGCCGTCCGGGAGTTTTGTCAGAACGTAATCCGCGGTCACGTCGCGGTGGCTCCCGACGCCCTCCATGTGCCAGCGCCTCGGCGGGCGCAGGGTAACGACGTCCCGCCCCCAGATCCAGCCCGACGGCGTTTCCTCGAGATCCTCGAAGATCACGCGGCGCGGCGTTCGTTCCACGACCTTGCGCAGGTACGACTCGCCCTCGAGGGCCGCGTCGCCGGGCGTGTAGTCTGTGCACCAAGCGAACGCGAACTCGAGCGGCACCCGGAACGCGACCCGGACCCGCGCCTCGTCCCCTTTCCCTCGGCCTGATCCTCTCGCCATCGTCTCGCGACCTCCCGCTACCCCGCGGCCTCCCGGACTCCCACGAGGCCGGATAAGCCTTCTCCCGCAAGCAGCGGCAGCTGACGCGGTTCGGTCGGCCTAAGAGTCGATAGGACTAAGAGGGTCCACGCTTTGCGCATCCCCCCTGAGGGGAGTTCAGCATGCCGCTGTACATGGACAAGCACAACAAGGTGGAAGGTCTGACCAAGGAGGCCGTCGCCCAGGCCCATGCGGCCGATGTGAAGGTGCAGGGGAAACACGGGGTGCGGTACGAGAAGTACTGGTTCAACGAGAAGACCGGCGAGGTGTTCTGCCTCGTCCGTGCACCGAACCGGGAAGCGGCGAACCGCGTGCACAAGGAGGCCCACGGCCTCGTCGCGGACGAGCTCCACGAGGTCGAGGAAGGCGCATAGGCTGTCCTAAGCCGCACGGCGGCAAAGGGCGGGCCTAGTCGTTAATACCCCGCGGGCCATGGGCGCAGGCGTCTCTATGCCGCCTTCCCGACCCGTTCTCGACGCCATCGGCAACACTCCGATCGCGCAACTCCAGAAGATCGTCCCCAAAGGTTCCGCCCGGATCCTCGCCAAGCTCGAGTGGGCCAACCCGACCGGGAGCATGAAGGACCGCATGGCGAGGGCGGTCATCGACGCCGCGGCCAAGGACGGTCGTCTCGTGAAGGGCGGGACCGTGGTCGAGTACACCGCGGGCACGACGGGCGTCTCCCTGGCGTTCGTCTGCGCAGCCCTGGGTTACAAGCTCCACGTCGTCTTCTCGGACGCCTTCGCGGACGAGAAGCGCTTCACGATGCAGGCGTTCGGCGCGGAGATCACGGACGTGAAGAGCGACCGGAAGCGGATCAACGAGGCGCTGATCAAGGAGATGATCGCGACCTCGAAGCGCATCGCGGAACGTCCGGGCCACTGGTGGTC
>DASQGG010000030.1 GCA_035632695.1 Thermoplasmata archaeon | reverse complement strand
ATGATGGCGTGCAAGCAGTACTCCGAGATCGGCGTTGAACGCTCGCTTTTCTACAAGCGGCAGAAGGCGGAACTCGTGGATCGGATCACGGACGACGAGACGATCAAGGCGGCGATCACGACCCCGCCGGGCGACACGCGCGCGAAACTCCGTCGGGAACTATGCGACACCTTCAATATCGAGATGATTGATTGGTCTGTGCTGGTCGTGAACGACGGGACCCGGCGGCGTATCGATCTTCCCGATCCGTACGCCACGAAGCTGGAGGCGACCTATGCCACTGCAGGTTGAGGAGAAGCCCAAGAAGCGGAAGAAGCAGGAGAAGAAGCTGGAGTTTGAGGCAGGAAAGGTCTTCACCCCGGGTGAAGCGAAGGAAGAGGACTTCGAACTCGACCTTGATTCGGCCAGGTACAAAGCATCGAAAGGTCAGGGCGGAGACCGCAGGGCATAACATTCCACGATATTTCAGCCGATGGTCTTGTTAGTCGCCCGAGGCGCCCTCCGCTCGCCCTCGGGTTTCGTCAATCGCCGTCCGGGTTCCCGTGCGTGCGCCGCATCTCCGCGAGTTGGTCCGCCTCCGGATCGCCTCTCTCGGACCCCCGGCCCACAACCCTTTATCCCCCATGCGTGGTTCCGGGCGTCCGTCCATGGCCACCCACGTGGACTCCCTTGAGAACGGCCTCAAGGTGATCCTCCGCCCCATCCCGGACACGAAGGCCCTCTCCTGCTGGGTCACGTACCGCGTGGGCTCGCGGAACGAGGTCCCCGGGATCACGGGCTCGACGCACTGGGTCGAGCACATGCTTTTCAAGGGCGGCGGGAAGCTCAAGAAGGGCCAGATCGACCGCCTGATCAGCCGCCTCGGCGGCAAGATGAACGCGTTCACGGACACGGACTTCACCACATACTTCGAGACGATCCCAGCGTCCGAGATGGACACGGCCCTCATGATCGAGTCGGAGCGCATGCGGAACGCCGCGTTCGACCCCAAGGAGGTCGAGGCGGAACGGACCGTGGTCATCAGCGAGCGGGAGGGCGCAGAGAACCAGCCCGAGTTCCTCACCGAGGAGGAGCTGTGGGGTCTCGCCTTCCAGATCCACCCCTACCACTGGACCGCGATCGGATACAAGCAGGACCTCGCGCGGCTGGACCGCGACCCCCTGTATCAGCACTACCTGCGGTACTATGCGCCGAACAACGCGTTCCTCGTCTTGGTCGGCGGCTTCGACCCCGCGGTGGCCATGCAACACATCCGGGAGGGCTTCGCGCCCTTGAAGCCGGAGCCCGCTCCGCCGCCCATGCCGCTCCTGGAACCCGAGCAGCACGGGGAACGGCGGAGCGACCTTGAGCGCCCGGGGGCCACGGACCTCCTCGCGGTGGGATGGCACATCCCGCCGTTCGTCCACGAGGACACCCCCGCAATCATGGTCCTCACGACGATCCTGGGCGGCTGGCACGGGTTCACGCCCTTTGCCGCGGGCGAGTGGCGCTCCCGCTCCAACCGTCTGTTCCATGCGCTCGTGGAGGCGAAGCTCGCCACGGACGTCGGCGTGCGCCACGAGCTGAAGCTCGATCCCGCCCTCCTCGTCGCGAGCGCGACCCTCGCGGGCCAGGTCTCCCTGGATCGCGTCGAGGCGATCCTCGACCGGGAGGTCGAGCGCATCCGGAAGACCCCGCCCACGAAGGCCGAGATGGATCGAGCCAAACGTCAGATCCGGTCCTGGTACCGCTACGAGCACGACGGCGTGACGTACCAAGGGACGCTCCTCAGCACGCTCGAAGCCCTCGCGGGATGGGACGCAGGCGAAGCGATCTTGGCCAAGGTCGACCGCCTGCGAGCGGAGCAGGTGCGGGAGGTCGCGCGCCGGTACCTCCACGAGGAACGCCGGAGCGTCGTCCGGTTCCACGCCCAGGAGGCGCCCGCGTGACCCTCCCGGATCGCGCGGTCCTCGACAACGGCGCCGTGGTCATCTCGCAGCCCCTGCCTTCCAACCCGTTCATCGCCTTCCGCGGCAGCGTCCCCGCGGGCACGGCCTCCGAGGGGACCGAGTTCGGGGTCGCCGAGTTCGCCTCGCGCCTCATGCTCGGCGGCACGCGGCGGACCTCCGCCGCGAAGCTCTCGGACCGCCTCGAAGGGATCGGGGCGACGCTCGAGTTCCACAACTCCCAGGAGCTCCTCATCTTCTCCGGGCGCTGCACCCGCGAGACCGTCGCGGAGACCGTGCGCATCCTTGTGGAGTGCCTGTCCCAGCCCGCCTTCCCGGGCAAGGAGGTGGAACGGGTCCGCGGCGAGTTGCTGAACGACCTCCGTATCGAGGAGGACGACACGCGCCAGCGGGCCTACCGCGAGCTCCTGCGCATCGTCTTCCCGAAGGACCATCCCTACGGACGGGATCCGAAGGGCGGCGAGTCGCGCATCCGACGGATCCCGCGCGGGGATCTCGTCGCCTTCCACGAGGAGCACGTAGGCCCGGACGGGCTCATCGTCGCGGTCACAGGGGACGTCGACCGGCAGCTCGTGGAGACCGCGGTGGCCACGCCGCTGGCCAAGTTCCGGGGCGAGGCCGCGCCCGTGCGCGCACCGCCACCGCCCCCGTACAAGCCCCGCAACCTGTCGATTCCGATGCCCCACAAGTCCCAGGCGGACATCGTCGTCGGAGCCCCCGCGATCTCGCGACGCCACGAGGAGTACTACCCGCTCCTCCTGGCGAACCTGCTCTTCGGCCGCATCGGGCTGTTCGGCCGGCTCGGGACGAACCTCCGGGACGAGATGGGCCTCGCGTACTACGCGTACAGCAGCCTGGACGCCCGTCGAGGGGGAGGCATGTGGTCCATCAACGTGGGCGTGAACCCGTCAAACCTCACGCGGGCCGTCGAGGGCGTCCGGCACGAGATGGATCGCCTCAGGACGGAGCCGTTCCCGTCGGGCGAGATCGAGGACGGGAAGCGGAACCAGGTGGGCTCCCTGGTCGTCTCCCTCGAACGGAACGCGGAGGTCGCGTCCGAGCTCCACCGCATGGAGTACTACGGCCTCGGGATGGACTTCCTGGAACGCTACGCCGAGATCATCGAGGCGGTCCCCGACGAGGCCGTCCGGGCCTCCGCGGTCAAGTACTTTGATCCGACGCAGAGCTCCTTGGTCCTCGCGGGTCCCGTGGGTCGCGCACGACTTGCCCTGTGACCCTCCACCGCCGCGCCGCGACGACGCGAGAGCCTCAGCGGTACGTTCTCACCTTTTATATCGGCACGCAACGTAACGGACACCGCCCGCCGGGAGGATGGAGGAGCCCCTACGGGTTCCCACGCCGCCCGGGCGCGGGGGACGGTCCATGGAGCGACTCGTTCGAGTCTCGTTGCTAGCGCTGCTGGTCGGGTTCCTGATGGCCTCACCGCTGTTCGTGGCCGCGCCCACGGTGGCGCCCGTCGGCCCGGCGGTCGCTGGGACGGTGTACGCGTCCGCCTCCCCGGTGGTCTTCGGGCCCGAGACGCCGGCCAACGGCAGCCTCCTGGGACTCGCGAACCCGGTTTCCATGATCATCCTGCCGTATCGGGACGTGGCGCCCAATGCGACCGTCGTGGCCGTCGACTTCCACCTGGACGAGATGAACCTGACGAGCGCGGGCTCGTTCAACGACACGGTGTTCACCTTGCTCGTGGGGTTCGCCCTCCGCAACGGCCCGCACTACGCGAACTTTGTGCTGGTGGACAGCGCCCGCAACATCGCGTACCACAACTGGACCTTCACGGTGGACACGATCCCGCCCGTCCTCATCGTGACCTCGCCGGCGTACCCCGCCGTTCCCGTCTCCGCGATCCCCGTCCAGGGCACCGCGTTCCCCGCCATGGCGGCCGCGGATCCCGTGACGATCGGCGTCACGGCCTTGCCCTCCCACGTCTCCCTGGCGGTGTTCGCGAACAACGCAACGGGCGCCTTCAACCTCCTGATGCCGCTCTCCGAGGGCACGAACGTACTGTTCATCAACGCGACGGACGCCGCGGGCAACCTCGTGTCCGAGATCAAGACAATCCTGAGCGATACGATCAAGCCAGCCCTGACCGTCGTGACGCCGCTCAACCGGTCCGTCTCTCCCACGAGCATCGTCCGGGTGGCGGGGATCTCGGAGTTCGGCGCATACCTCACCGTGAACGGGTTCAGCGTCGTGGTTGCGCCCAACGGGACCTGGGGCGTGAACCTCGCTCTGCCGGACGGGGTCAACGTCATCCAGGTCGCGGCGGTGGACCAGGTCGGGAACCTGAACTATGCGGTTGTCGTGGTCTTCGTGGACTCGGACATCCCGCGGATCACGCTCACGGCGCCGCTGCCCGCCCTCACGAACCGGAGCACGATCGACCTCTCCGGCACGGTGAACGACACGAAGACCGTGGCGCTCTTCATCCGGTACAATCAGAACCTGCGGTCGCTGACCTTCGACCCGACCACGGGGTACTTCGCCACGCAGCTCGCGGGGCTCCCGGACGGCACGTACACGATTCAGGTCGGGGCGGTCGACGCCGCCCAGCGGACCGCAATCCTGACGTCCACGGTCGTCGTGGACACCACACCGCCCGTTGTACGGCTCTCCCTTCCGCCTGACGGACTGGAGACGAATCAGTCCACCGTTCACCTCGTCGGCACGGTCGACGATCCCTCCGCCTCGGTCCTGGTGAATGCCCAGGTCGTGCGGCCCGATGGGGCGGGAACCTGGGAGACGACCGTCGCCCTGGTCGCGGGGAGCAACACGATTCGGATCGCCGCAGTGGACACGGCCGGGAATCGGGCGGCACCCCTGTTCCTCCACGTCACGTACTACTCACCGTATCCGGGTCTAGCCAATCAGACGGCCACGAACGCGAACAACGCGGAGGCGCTCGCGGGATTCACCCGCCTAGCCCTCGTCGGGGTCGTGGTGCTCGCGCTGGGAGTCGAACTGGTGGTCTACATGAGGATGGACCGGAAAATCCGGGAAACCCGCCGAGCTCTCGCCGCGGTCGTGCAGGCGATGAAGCGGAGGCCTGGGTCCCCAGGGGGCTAGAAGAGGGCCTCGTCCACGATTCGTGCGGCGCCGCCCACTTTGCAGGGGATCGTCCGGATTCCGAGTTCCTCAATCCTCGCCTGCACCTCCGCGCCCTGGCCCGCGAGCGTGTTCACGTAGACCGTCGCGCCGGTGTCGATCGAGAAGAAGGCAGGGATTCCCGCATCGCGCATCTTGCGCACGGCCAGGATCACGCGCAAGGTCTCGGGTTGCCACAGGACCATCTCCGCGGCGCCCGTCATCGTGATGCCGTGGAGCATGAGCGTGTCACGCTCCGCGAGCGCGCAGATCGCGCCGACGTCCCGCTTGCGGATCGCCAGTTCCATCTCCGCGATCAGGCGCGGCATCTCCGCCAGGCGCGCGTGGAATAACGGGGAGGTGAGGGCTTCCCGGTGGGCATCCTCCGTCTGCTTGAATGCCGGGATCAAGGCCACGGTGATGTCCATCTGGAGGTCTTCGCCCGCGAGCTGTACGGAGTAGGAGTCCTCGTCCGCGACGCCCATCTTCCATTTGCTGAACGCGCCCGTCACGGAGCGGCTCGCGGAGCCGGCACCCCGGCGCGCGATTCGGGAGACCTCCTCGAGATTGGCGTGGAGCCCCGCCGCCTCGCAGGCCGCGAGGGCGAGGGCCGCGAAGCCCGAGGCGCTCGCGCCTAATCCGACGTTGGACGGGAAGTCGTTGATGGACGCCATCCGGAACCGCCTCGACACCCCCGCGCGGGCGCGCACCGTGTCGACCACCGCGAGGATGCGGTCCATCTCGTGCCCCGAGATTGCCCGGCCGTCGATGGTCGCGTCATCCCGCGGGAAGTCGCCGAACTCAATCGTGGTCCGGGTGGTCAGCGGTGCCGTGCAGACGCTGATGGAATCGTGGAAGGGCAGCCGCAGGACGGGGTCTGCGAGACCGTGGTACTTGATCAGGCCCTGGATCGGGTGCGCCACCGCAGTGGCCTTCATGGCCGCCACCGCTCCAGGACCGCGAGGAGATCGCGGTGCTCGTGGATCTCCGCGTCCGGCGTCGCGGACGGCCTGCCGGCCCAGGTATGCACCGCATGTTCCGCGGGCGTTCCGGTGTTGAACCACACGGCGCGCATGCCGACACCCTTGGATCCCGTGACGTCCGCGAGGACGTCGTCACCCACGTGGACGACCTGCTCGGGGCGCAGGCCGAGGTGCTCCAAGGCCGCCTCGAAGATCTGCGGCTCGGGCTTGCGGATGCCGATCTCGTCGGAGAACACGCGGTCGTCGAAGAACTTCCCCACGCCCAGGTCGTCCTGGATGGGTCGCAGGAAGCGCCCCCAGGTGCGGCCCGTGTTCGACACGAGACCGATGCGGTATCCCTCGCGCTTGAGGGCGGCCAACGTCGCCCCGACATGGGGGTAGAGGATCGGGAGCTTCGTACGGATTGCCTCGCCGAAGGACGCGGCCAGGGCGTCCCCCAGGTAGGGGTCCGAGCCGTCGAGGTCCGCGAACTCGAGGAAGGCGCGGATCTGTTCCTCCCCGCTCAGGTCCACGTTCCGCGTCCAGTTTTCCGCGAGGAGGTCGGTGTGCCGGTCGTACGCGCGGTAGAGGACGTCGATCTCGACCACGAGCCCGCGGTCCGCGAAGGCCTGCGCGATGCGCTCGACGCGGATGCGCCGCATGTGGGCGTCGAAGTCCGGCCATGGCGTCTCGGCGATTGTATGCCACCAGTCGAACGTCACGCCCCGGATCATGATTTCTCCTTACACGTCGAAGATGACCTCGGCGACCCCCCTCTCGAGGTCGACGGACAGCCGGTGGTAGGTCACGGCCTTGACCGCGAGCTTGAGCCCGTGCCGCCGCCGGTCGATAGCCTCGCCCCACGCGCGCGCGTGTAAGGAGGTGCCGCGAACTCGGACCTGGAACCTGCAGAACAGCAGGTGCTCCGTCTCGTGGAGGAAGAGGAGCTCGGAGAGCCAGGCCACGAGCAGGCTCGGCAGGTCCTGGGCGGCAAGCCGGATCTCCAGTTCGCCCGTGGGCTTCACCTTCGTGATGTCGGCGATCAAGTTGAACATGCCCTCCGCCGCGCGTGCGAAAAGCGCGGAGGCGGTCTTCCCGAACGCCCGGATGCCCACGTCCGCGGTGTGCTCGATTTCCTCGTACCGCACGAGGGAGCCAAAGGCCCCCACGATATCAAGTATTCCTCGCCCGAGGTCCGTGAGCTCAGATGCCGCGCTCCTTGCCGGGCCAGAGGAACTTGTGGATCTGTGGCTGCAGCCGCACGTCCAGGCGGTCCTCGAGGATCCAGCCCGCGAGCTTCGCGGGCTCCAGCCCCTCTCCGATCCGGTTCGCGGGCATGACCGGGGAGAAGAGGACGTTCTCCGCGCGGATTTCCCGTCGCTGCACGACGTCCCGCGCGAACTCGTAGTCGGCGCGGTCCAGGATGACGAACTTGACCTCGTCGAACGCGCGCAGGAGTTGCAGGTTCTCGAAGGCCCTCTTCGCGACCATGGCCGACCCGGGGCATTTGATGTCCATGATGTAGCGCACGCGGCCGTCGCCGCGGCGCTCCGAGACGGCGCGGTCGAAGGGTGCCAGGTCCACCTCCCCGTCCGTCTCCATGGAGTGCACGAAGTGCGGCGGCAGGCCCTCGATGGCCTTGGCGACGGACCGCCACTGGAGCAGGGGTTCTCCCCCGGTCCAGCAGACGTGGCTGATCCCACGCCGGTGCCCGCCGCCCGCCGCGGTCAGCTCCCGCAGACGGGACACAAGCTCCGCGACCTCCACCTCCCGGTAGTCGCCGCCCTCCACGGCGTACACGGAGTCGCACCACGAGCAGCGGAGGTTGCAGGAGTACAGGCGCACGAAGACGGTCGGGGTGCCGACCAGACTGCTTTCCCCCTGGATCGAGGCGTAGCACTCGGTGAGGAGGAAGGTCTCCCCGGGGCGGTTGCCGACGACGGTCTCGTGGTGCACGGTTGCGTCGGATATGGCGGTCCCGCTACTAATTAAGGATTCGTCGTTCGCGGGCGGCGCGCGTAGGGCAGCGGATCCTTGACGCCCGCCTCGCGGAAACCTTTGAGACGCAGCTGGCAGGAGTCGCAGACCCCGCACGCCTTCTCCTCGCCCCGGTAGCAGGACCAGGTGAGGGCCCACGGCACGCCGAGCTCCTCCCCCCTCCGGACGATGTCCGCCTTGGACATCGCAATGAGGGGCGTGCGAATCTCGATGACGTCGCCCTCGACGCCCCGCTTCGTCCCGAGGCGCGCGACCTCCTGAAAGGCCCGATAGAATTCGGGGCGGCAGTCCGGATATCCGCTGAAGTCGATCTGGTTCGCCGCGATGTAGATGCCCTTCGCCCCGACGGTCTCCGCGAGGCCGAGGGCATAGCTCAGGAGGATCGTGTTCCGCGCGGGCACGTACGTGGGCGGGATGCCTTGGCCGATCTCCTCGAGGCGGCGCTGCTCGGGGATCGGGATCCGTTTGTCCGTGAGCGCGGAACCGCCGATGGCCGTGAAGTCGAGGCTCACGAGTCGGTGGTCGCGCACGCCAAAATGCTTGGCGACCTTCCGGGCGGCCTCCAGCTCCTTGCGGTGCCGCTGCCCGTAGTCCACGCTCAGGGCCGTGACCTCGAAGCCGTCCTGGAGGGCGATTGCCAGGGCCGTGGCGGAATCCATGCCGCCGCTGAGGAGGACGACTGCGCGTAGGGTCATTGGCGGCGGATACGCGAGGCAGGTAAAGGGGATTTCGGGACGGGGTCAGCGGCTCCGTGCGAGGCGCGGGCCCATGCGTCGCAAGTACCCCTGGAGCATGCGTCGCGTCGCATCGTCCCATCGCTCGGCCGCGGAGATGCCACGGGCGGCGGCCTCGATGAGGTCGACCGCAGTGGCCAGGTCCTTCACCGCCACGATCTCGGGTTCGAGGCGGTTCCGCGGTCCCTGGTTGTGGTAGTTCGCGAGGGGGATCGCCACGCCCGTGGCCCTCCAACCGAACAGGCCCCAAGGCGTGGCCTCGCACGTGCCGCCCGACATGAGCCACCGCTGGACCGGCTTGGATTTCGGGAGCTTCGATCGCGCGGCGAGGAGGAGGCTCTCCGCATGGGGGTCGAACGTCTTGCGACGGTCGCCCACGCGGATGACGGGGCCGCCTCCAATCTCGACCCCGGGGATGGCCTTGCTCGCTTCCACGTTGACGATGATGGCGTTCCGCGGTATCTCCTCGTCCTGGATGGCGCCCAGGGTGCCCACAAAGCCCTCCTCTTCGGCCCGGGTCAGGAGCGCATGGAGGTTCATGCGGCGGTCGCGGCAAGCGCGGCCAATCGCCGCGAGGGACACGGAGGATCCCGCGAGGTCGTCGAGCTGCCGCGCATGGACGAGTCCCGATCGGATCCCGAAATCCTCCAGCTCGAAGACGCCCAAGTCCTGACGCCGCAGCCGGTCCACGTCGGGGGAGGGTGCGAGCCGGAACCGGTACGACCTCCTGGAATAACGCTGGACCCGAGCGACGATGGGTTCGCCATCGTGGTAGAAGCGCAGGCGCGTCCCGCGACGGAAGTACGCCGGAGCGAGTCCGCCGAGGAGCACGGCCTCCCGTCGCCCGACGATCTCGGCCCCTGGGTGGTCCAAGTGAGCGACGAGCCAGATCGGAGGTCCCGTGCGGTGGCCCGGAGGTGAAATCCGGAGGTTGCCGTAGCGGTCCCGGCGCACGACGGCTCCAAAGCCCTTGGCAACCGCCGTGGCCTCCGCGGCCACGCGCTCCTCGTGGAAGGAAGTCGTCGGGTGACGCGCGAGGCCCTCGAGGATGCGAACCACCGGCAGGCTGCGTGGCATGGGTCGGGGGATGCTCGACCTCCGTAATCCGTTTTCTGCCGATCGCGAGCCCTCCCGTACAGTCAAGTAACCATAACGGGTTGGAGGTCCCCATGCAGATTGGATGTGGCGTCTACGCGCACTCGGTCCGAGGCCGTTCCTACCTGTACTTCTGGCACTACGAAACCGAGAAGGGCCGGCGCCGGCAGGCGAAGGAGTACCTCGGCGCCGCCGACCTCAAGATAGTCCGGGACGAGGCCGCGCGACGCGTGGACGACTACTTTCGGGAGGCCCGGCGGGAGCTGGAGCGACTCCGGAGGGAGACACTCGCATCGATCGCCTCTCGGAGGGCCGTGCGGTCGACGTAGGCGTCCGGGCGAAATCAACCTTAAACAAGGTTGACGGGCCGAGGGCACAACAAGAACCTGCCCTACGGTTTCCCTACTGCGCGCGGATTTCGTCGAAGGCGTAGTCCTTGGCCTTCCGCTCGCCTAGGACGATCTCGAACTCCTGGGGCGTGAGCATGGGTTGCTTGTACTCGAGGACGTCTTCAATCGCGATCCGCGGGCACGCCGTGTTCACCCAGGCGTCGACGAGGTAACCTTCGAGGAAGTCCGGGGAGACGAGGTCCATGAGGAAGATGCGGGCGCCGCGGCCGTGCTTCTCGGCGAGCGCCTTCAAGTCACGGGCCATCTCCATGCGGACCTGGCCGATCTTCCGCGAGACGATGATCCCGAACTCCTTCGCGTCCTGCGCTCGCGCGATCGCGGCCCATCGCTGCCGGAGGACCCGATCCTTCAGATCCGATAGGCTGCGCGCGCTCCCCCGCTCCGGGTCCGCGATGACGATCGGCTTGTCCGTGAGGAAGGCGACGCCGAGGGGATGGAACTCCCCCGTCCCGATGTACAGGTACCCGTCCACATCGCTCGCGACGACCTCCGCGGTATGGTAGTCGCAGCCCAGGAGCTGCCCCGCGTACGCGACGCGCCGGTCCGGCTCGCCGATATGCACCTCGTGGCCCGACCTCTCCAGGTGCTCTTTGATCTGGGGCAGCCAGCCGCGGAACTGGGTCGTCGTGAGGAGACCGATGCGCTTCGGGAGCATGGGCTCCGCGGCATCGACGAAGGCCATGGAGGTGAGCGGCGGTCCCGGCAGATCGTAGAAGAACACGCGGTTGTACCGCAGGTGCGGCATGGGCGCGTGGCCCAGGTGGACGATGAGATCCACGGGCATGTCCGCAATGTCGCACGCGCCGAAGGAAGGGTCTGCGGATACGAGGCAGGTGACGCCCGCCTGGTCCTCGAGGTCCCGGGCGAGCTCCACGGCCTTGGTCCTGAGGCCGACGGGGAACTGGAGTCCGACGGTCTTCGCGTTGCGGCCGCGGATCACCTCGAGCAGCCGCACGGTCTCGTCCATGCGTCCCTAGCCAGCGACGGAGTGCGAGAAAAACTTGCGCCCGCCCTCACCCGAGGTGCCTTCCTTCGCGAAGGGACGTGCGGAGCGTTCGGCCTTCCGTGAACCGTCCCACGGGGGAGCGGCCCTAGCCGGCTCCGCCGCCCCCACCGCCTCCCCCGCCCGCGCCTCCGGCGCCCACGGCCCCGCCTCCGGAGGGACCGACTCCTCCCGAGAACACGCCGAAGGTCGCCGCCAGCGATCCCGCGAACGCCCCGAAATCCGCCGCCAGGAGCGCATGCAGGTCGACCAGGGGCATGCGCGCGGTCCCTCCGTGGCCCCGTCCGGGTTCTGGATAGAGGACGATGGCCGGGTAGGACGCATACCAGGACGCCTCGTAGGGGAAGCCACGGAGGTCCAGGGCGAGCTGCTTCAACCACCTGGGCACGTCCGTATGGGGGAGGAGTGGGACAAACGCCATGAACGCATCGAGCGTGGCCACCGCTTCGCCGGGATTCGTCTTCTTGGCTCGCTCTACGTGCACCTTGAGTGCATTCATAAAGCCGAGCCAACGGGACCGTTCCTCTGCGCCGCGATCCGACCACCGTGGCATGTAGATCCCGATGATCCCGATGGGAACAGCGGCCATTGCGAGGCCGACCAGAGGTCCTCGGAGGCTGAAGTAGTCCGGGAACCAGATGCCCGCGCCTGCAAGGACCAGTCCCGTGAACATCACGAGAGCGGCCGCCTGGGCGTACCGATTCCGGATCGCCGTAGGGCTCTTCGTCACAAGGCCTCGTTGGAGCATCCGGTCCTCGATTCTCCGCCCGAAGCCGACGAACTCCGTGCGCAGGACCGTGAGCCGGTCCACGTCCGTTCGTGCGAGCGCCTGCAGAAGCACGTGCTCGGGTTCGATGAGATCTGCGTACTCGCCCGGTTCGCCCAGACCCGCGGCTCGACCCTTCTCCGTGAGGTCCAGAGGGCTCGCGGTTCGCCGAGCTCGCCAGCCGACCGGTGCACCGTACAAGATGAGGTAGCCTCGTTGGGCGAGATCAATCAAGGCGGCGAACATGCACGCCACGTCGAACAACTGTCGCCGGAGATACCCAACCTCGGCGGGCCTCAGGTCCGAGGGAACCTGCAGGGGTGGGTTGACGCCCCGAGTCCTGGGTCTCGCGTCCCTGCCCTTCACGAACCAGAGGACGAACATCGCGAACAGGATGGCGGCGAACACGCACACCCCTGTGCTGATCGGGGAGTCGCGGGCGATTCGAAGCAGATCGGGGCGCGCGTCGACGACCTTCGGGAAGTCCACGATGACCCGGTAGCCCGTATTCGCCGGCAGGATGCCGACTGCGAATAACACGGCGGTTCGGTTGTTGACGCGGAGCACAGTGCTCGGCAGAGGCGAGAACGCCAGGGCCGTCACGTTGTCGACTCCCGAAGGCAGCAGGAGCCGGACGGAGGCGTTGTCGATCGGGACGTTCCATCCTGTACCGACTGCGAGCCAGTCGACTCGGTTTCGGGCGGCGGCGGGTTGAAGGAGGGCCCCCGTCACCGTGTAGGTGAGCACGAACCTTCGTTCGGCCGGCGCGGTGACGGCGGGGTAGGCCCAACGGAGGTGGTACTCCCCGCTCCCCTCCCACTGAAATCGGACCTGCAAACCCAGAACGTTCCCGGATTCATCGGTGACCGAGACGTTCGTGAGTTCGTCGAATGACGACCACGGGATGTCTCGGTATGCATAGGAGAACGTACCGACGTCGAAGTGGAACCCCATGGATTCGGTGATCTGGATCGACCCGTCGCGCTGGGCATCCAGGGTCACGGACAGGGCGGTCAGATGGTAGGACTGGGGAGCGGCCGTGGCCATCGAAGGGAAGCAGCCTAGAGCAACGGCGGCGAATAGACCCAGACTCAAAACGGTGACGGCACGGCGTTCCGTTCTCTCCGAAAGCATCCACTCGGGGTCTCATGCGCCGCCAGGAGCTTGAAGATTCGTTACGGTCATGGTCGTATGCGAATATACCATCCACGGACTGCGCACCGGGACGCCGGGGTGCGGGGCGCTTCGCGGACGGAGGAGCGATCACTTCTTGGGTTTCTCGCGCTCGACGACGATCCGCCAGGGGGTCGGCAGCTTGACGCCTCCCTTGCGGAGGGCGATCTTCGCGTCCGCCACGTGCTCCTCGGTCGTCTCGAGGGTGAAAATCTTCGTGCCCGGGTGGACGCGCGCCGCGGTGCCGACGGGCTGCCCGAACGCGGCCCGCATCCCTTCCGAAATACGGTCGGCGCCTGCGCCTGTGGCGATCTTGTTCTCCCGCAGGACGTTGTGGGGATAGACGCGGAGCTTCAGGTGGTATGCGTTCCCTGCCTTCTTCGCGATGTACCGGTTCAGGGACACGCGTGCGGCTTCGAGGGCGATGTGGCGGATCTGGCACTGCTCCTCCGCGACGAGGTGCAGCCGCACGGGGAAGTGGGTGCGCAGGTCCCCGATGTCGAACTGGCTGATCCGGATCGCAGGGACGCCGCCGATGTACATCCGCTGGCTGTAGGCTTGTCCGCGGATCTCGCGGTACATGCTCCCGGGCTTGCGCGTCATGGGTGGGGCCGCTCCAAAGTTGGGGCTCTATATAATCCTTCGGGCACGCTCACCGTGACGGCCGGATTCGGACCGCCTCGGGCGCGCGAGTCGTCTTCCTCGCCTCGTCCCGCTTCCACACGGCACGGGCGTGCCAAGTCGCGCGATCAGGACGACGAGGCAGACGCTCGGGCTCGCTGCGGCGGGCCCAAGAGCCGGCGGCAAATGCCCACGGTCCCCGTCACGACCGCGTCGATGCAGGCAGTCGCGAGGACGAGCATGGAGTCCGTGTGCTTCGACGGGTCCACAAACCAGAGCCAGGTCGCGGCGAGCGGCATGCGGTCTCCCTCGGCTACCGGCTATCCTGGGAAGCCCCGGAGAGTGGGAAAGATTAAGTGACCCGGCTCAGGTGGCCGCAGGACCATGCTCCTCGTGAAATTGGGCGGCAGCGTCCTCACGGACAAGACGCGCCTCCGCACGCCGCGCAAGAGCGCGATCGCCCGGCTGACCAAGGAGCTGACCGGGCTTGGGGATGACCTCGTCGTGGTCCACGGCGCGGGCTCCTTTGGCCACATGCTGGCGCGCAAGTACGCGCTGAACGGTCCTGCCGCACGGACCAAGGCAAGGGGTGCCTCGGTCGTCCAGCGGGACGTTCGCACGCTTGATGGGTTCGTGGTGGACGGCCTCATGAAGGCGGGCCTCGCCCCCGTCGTCCTGCCGCCCTCCGCGATTCTGGGCCTCGACGAGGGCCGGGTGGCCTCGTTCGACGTGGAACCGTTCCGCGAGTACGTCCACGAGGGATTCACCCCCGTGACCTTCGGGGACGTGGTCCGAGATCGTACCCGAGGCGTTGCCGTGTGTTCCGGGGACGTGGTCATGCTCGAGCTCGCGAGGGCGTTCCACCCCCGATGCGCGGTCTTCGCCGCGGACGTCGACGGCCTCTTCACCGCGGATCCCAAGGACTCCAAGGACGCGCGCCTCCTCCTGTCCGTTTCCGAGACGGAACTGCCGCTCATCGACTTCGGCCCCGCGAAGGGGGCGGACGTCACGGGCGGCATGGAAGCGAAAGTCCATCGGATGCTCGAGATCGCATCCCACGCGGATGAGACGCTCATCGTGAACGGCAACGTCAAGAACCGGGTCCGGGATGCCCTGCGCGGCCGGATTGTCGTGGGCACCCGCGTCGTCGGAGGCCGCTGAGATGGCAGAACCGTCCAAGACGGAGCAGCGGAAGGCGGAGCACGTCAACATCATCCTGACCGAGGACGTGTCCGCGGGCTACGACTACTGGGGCGACGTCCACCTGCTCCACAACGCGCTCCCGGAGATCGACCTGGACGACATCGACCTCTCGATCAAGTTCTTCGGCAAGCGGCTCGAGGCGCCTCTGCTCATCTCGTCCATGACGGGCGGGTTCGGCATGGGCGGGGAGATCAATGCGAACCTGGCCAAGGCCGCCGCGGAGGTCGGCGTCGCCATGGGCGTCGGCTCCCAGCGCGCCGCGATTGAGAAGCCGGAGCTCGAGCCCACGTACGCGGTCGTCAAGGACCACGACGTGCCTCTCCGGTTCGCGAACCTGGGTGCGCCCCAGCTCATCCCCCAAGCGGACAAGCGCGCGTACGGCGTGGCCGACGCGAAGAAGGCCATGGACATGATCGGCGCGGACGCACTCATCGTCCACCTGAACTTCCTCCAGGAGGTCGTGCAGCCCGAGGGCGACCGAAGGGCCAAGGGCTGCCTGTCCGCCATCAAGAACCTCGCGGGCCGTTTTCCCGTCATGGCGAAGGAGACGGGCGCGGGCATCTCCCGCGACGTGGCGAAGGCGCTCAAGAAGACCGGCGTCAAGGCGATCGATGTCGGCGGTCTGGGCGGCACGTCTTTCTCCGCCGTGGAGCACTATCGTGCGCGCAAGGAGGCCTCGTCCCTGAAGGAGCGTCTGGGCGCGACGTTTTGGGACTGGGGAATCCCGACGCCCGCCTCCATCGTCCTGGCCAACGTGGGCCTTCCCTTGGTGGCCACGGGCGGCATCCGGAGTGGGCTCGATGCGGCGAAGGGCATCGCCCTCGGCGCGACCGCGGCGGGCATGGCGAAGCCCATGCTGGAGGCCGCGAAGACTTCCTCGGATGCCGTGGTCGCGGAGCTCCGGGCCATCATCGAGGAGCTTAAGGCGGCCATGTTCCTCATCGGGGCCCCGAGCGTCGCGGAACTGCAGGAGCGGCACGCGATCATCAACGCCCCCACGGCGACCTGGATTGAACTCGCGGAGGGGGTGTGATCCGGATGGCCGAGATTCCGAATCCCGAGATCGAGCGTCTCGAGCGCCTCCTCAGGCCGTACCGGGACGCCTCGAACGCCTACCTGCAGACGATGTGGGAGGAGTTCCTCGCAGCCCACCCGGTCGGACCGTACCCGTCGACGAAGACCATGTCCCGCAACGCCCGCCTGTTCCTCGCCGGGAAGCGGTACCGCTACGCAATCGCCCTCGCGGGCTATCGTCTCTTGACCGGGGAGCTCCCCTCGGTCGCCCTGGAGCGCGCCGCCTGCTGGCTCGAATGGTACCACCTGTACACCCTCTTCCTCGACGACATCATGGACGAGGACGAGCGGCGGCGCACGCTCCCGAGCGCCTGGTCCTCGAACGCGGCCCTGTACCGCCGCTCGGACGCGGACCGCCCGGCGACTATCTTCCGCACGCGCCGCCACCGGTACGCGGCGTCCCAGGCGATCCTCGACGCCCTGCGCATCCGGTCCCTTGCCGAACGCGCGATCGAGAGTCCGAAGGGCCTGGACCCGGCCGTCCGACTCGGACTTCTCACCGAGCTCACCGAGGTGGACCTCGTCGTGAGCGACGGCCAGGGGCTCGACATCGACTTCGAAGGACTCCGGACAATCCCCGAGGAGGACTACGTCCGGATGAGCGAGGCGAAAACCGCACGGCTCTACCTGGGGGCAGCCGCCACGGCGGCGATTGCTGCGGGCATGGCGGTGGAGGTTCGCGAGTCCCTCCAGGAGTACGCGCTCATGTTCGCGGTGGCCTTCCAGGATCGGGACGACCTCCTCGGCGCCGGCGTCGTGCCCTCGGAGATCGGCGGCTCGTCCGAGGGCGACATCCGCCAGGGCAAGCGGACCCGGCTGTACGTCCTCGCGACCCAGACGCTCGTGGGGCGGGACCGCGCGGCGTTCCTCCGGTCCTACGGCCGCGGCCGGGCGACCACGAAGCGGGACATCGAGACCGTGCGCGCCCTCCTCGCCCGCCACGTCCTGCCGGTCGCGGAGGCGCGGATCGAGAAGAACCTCGACCTCGCGCGCAAGGCGCTGGACCACGTGCCCTCCAAGGATCCGCAAGCGCGCGCCCTCCTCGAAGCCCTGCTGGACGCGCAGCGCTCGCGGGTCCGCTAGTCCTCGAGCCCGCGGCCCGTGATCCGGAACACGACCCGGCTGCCCTCTTCCTTGTTCCGGTGCTTCTCGAGGACCGCGGCGCGTTGGCTGGGTCCGACCTTCTCGAACCGGATGATCGTCTTCGCGTTATGGCTGAGCATGTGGCCGCCCAGGGGCATGTACCGCCCCGTGTCGATGTCCGTATACACCTGGGACGTGACCACGACGGGGATGCCCCGCGTCCGGGACACTTTCAGGAGCCGCGCGATCTGCCGCGTCAGGGAGTACCGCTCATCCCGCCGCGTCTCGTCCCGCATCGTGAGGCGGTAGTGCATTGTGATGCTGTCGATCACGATGAGCCCGACCTCCGCATTGCTCTCCGCGATCTTCACGGCCTTCTCGATCAGCGACTCCTGCTCCTCGAAGCTGTACGGCTCCGAGAAGAGGATGTTCTTGGCGACGAGGTCGAAGTCGTCCCCGCAGATCTGTCGCAGGCGGTCCATGGACACGCCCTCCGTGTCGATGTAGATCACCTTGCGGCCCGACCGCACACAATTTCGGGCGAGCTGGAGGCAGAAGTTCGTCTTGCCGCTCCCCGCCTCCCCGTGGAGGAGGGTGATGCACCCCTCTTCGACGCCCCCGCCCAGGAGGTCGTCCAGGGCCCGGCAGCCCAGGGCCACCTTCATCGACGGGGCAAGGGCGGGGCGTCCTTTAAGCCTTCGAGCCGCCGGCCCGGAACCCGGAGACGTACGCTTCGTCCGCGGTCCATACGACCGCGGCGCGACCCGGTTTCGCGCCCGAAGTTCGGACGATCCGTTCCGCCGCGGATTCCGGGTGGGCGACCACGGCCTGACCGTCGGCGTCCAGGCGGATGTCCGCCTCAAACCGCTCCGCGTCCACGCGGCGAAGTCCGCGCAGGTCCTTGGGCTTGTAGCGCCGTCGCTCTCCCGAGCGGAGGTCTCGCAGCTCCACGAAGGGTCGCAGGGAGAGTACCTCGGCGAGTGCGGCCTTGTGGCGCACGACCTCCCCAACCTGGAAGGGCGGGAGTCGCACGAGGGTCGTGACGCGGTAGATTTCCTTCCCTTCGCGCTGCCCGTACAGCTTGGGCGACGTCGACACCGTGCCTCCGAACGCCTCGGAGACTTCCCGCGCGAGCCGCGTCCCGAGCGCGTTCGTGCTCACGTAGAAGTCCACGCCGCCGTGGATCTCCTCCGTGCGGGAGACGAAGCCGCCCCCCTCGTCCCGACGGCGCTCCACGCGCGAGAGGACCAAGGTGCGGATCGCACGAAGCTCCGCGGGCGTCAGGTCGCGGTCCTCCGCGCGCACCTGGAGGATGCCCTCGTAGTATCGGCCGGCCTGCTTCTGGCACGTGTCGCACACGGACGGTTTGATCCGGAGACGGACGTGGAAGTCCTGGACCTGCCGCAAATCCTCGAACCGGCCGGATGCCTTGACCGTGAGGAAGTAGTTGTTTGCGTCCTCCTCGCGGGCCACATGGGTGAAGGCGACGTGCTCGAACGGCGGCAGCATCCGCACCTTCTCGCGGAGGAGTTGGAGGATGGCCTGGTCAAGGTCCACGCGGGACCACCCGGAGCGGAAGTGGAAGGCGCCGCACTGTTGGCACCGCGGCACGTGCAGGTTCGCCGGCGGCTCGACGAGGGGATGCTTCTTCGCGAAGCAGCTGGCGCAGACGCCTTGGTACACGAGCCCCTCGGCCCCGCACTCCACGCAGAACATGGGCGACTTCGTTCGAACGAGTCGGGCGTACTTAAGGGCACGCTCCTCCTAGGATTGGGAGCGATAGCGGCGTCGAAGTCGCTAAGTAGGCGAGAGCGCGTCGCACCCCATCCCATGCCGAAGGCGAAGACGTGGTGGCGCCTCAAGAAGATCCGCCATCGCGACGCGGTCGTCCTCTCCGTGGTCTCGTCCGCGCTCCTCCTGGCCGGACAGGTCCCCTACCAGCAGCAGCTCTACCAGCAATACCTGCTCCCCGTCACGGGCGAGCCGCTCGTCTTCTTCTTCGACACGTCCTTGCTCGTCCTCGCCTACATGAGTTACTTCGCCGGCATCCTCGTGCTTGAAGGGGGGGTCAACTTCCTCTGGGGCCAGGTGGGCCGCGGCCGCTTCCTGGTCTCCCTAGGCGTGGGGCTCAGCCTCATCAGCCTGCTGAAGCAGTTCGCTTTCGCCGTGCTGACGACGGGCTCTCCCTTCGCGGCCGTCACCTACTTCACGACCAGCCTGGCCGGGCTCGGGCTGATCACGGGCTTCGCGACCTACGCGCTCATGCACGAGTATGCCCTCATGCTCAAGAAGCACGCGCGGAACATGTGGCGCCAATGGCGCCGGACCAAGCGCCCCCAGCCCGCGCGCCGACGCACCCGCAGCTCCGCAACCAGTAGGAACTAGAGGGTCACGATCGGGCCCACCCGGGACGGACTACAGGTGGGCGATCGTCCATCCGATCCAGGCGACGAGCGCCAGGGCCGCGATGACGAAGACGACTCCGATCGTCCACTCTCCCGCGGTGGGAGTCTCCGGCGCGGGTGGCGGCGCCTCGGTGTGCGCGGGTTCCGCGTGGGCCGTGTCGTGCATCACGCCGGCGAAGGATCGGGTCCGGAAAAACCTTCGCTGGACGCCGCTCAGCCCATCAGGAGCGCGTACTGGGCGTGGGGCACTCCGTCGATCCAGAGGACGCCCTCGTCGCTCACGTAGCCGCCCTTCTTCGCCGCCTCCACGGTCTCGCGACCCACAAAGTTCCCGATTGTCGCGAGTCTGAGATGGGCGAGGAGCTCCTCCTCCGTCGCACGCTCCCCTTGGTAGAACTTGCCCACTTCGATCTTGAACTTCCCCTCCCGGAACGTCTTCCCGAGGAGGTCCTCGTCCGCCGCGGCGACGAGCGTCTCCTTCCCCTGCGTGTACACCCTCATCCGGATGGGCATGGGTTCCACGCGTACGATGGGCCGCGGGGGTAATAGGCCTTTGTCAGAGCCGCTCCACGAGCTTGTACTTGTTCTTCGCGGGGCTGTAGATGTCCCCTTCCTGGGACCACCGTTTGAGCCATGAGTCCACCTTCGCGGGCGGGATGCCGCGTTCCTGCGCGATGCGGACGATGTCCTCGTAGTCCGCGACGCCTTCGGGGCCGGCGAGCTCGTTGATGATGTCCCGCAGGGAGATGATCTGCTCCCGTTGGCTCTGGCTGATTCCCGTCTGGATGATGTCGATGTCGAACTTCCCTTCCTCGCCCGCGACCTTGCCCATCCAGTACTCCACGATGCGCACCGCGCGGTCCGCGTCGTCGATCGTGACCTCGCTGCTCAACCGCAGGCGGGCGCTCGCTTCGGAGAGGCGGATGATGGCCTCGAGTTGTCGCGGCGTGATGGGGACCGAGGAACCGGCGGCCTCGCCGGTCTTGCGGATGTCGAGGTACTTCTTTTCGATTGCCCCCATGGCCTCGTCCGTCATGATCGGGTAGATGCGCTTCGCGTAGGCCACGTATTTCCGGAGGAAGTCCGGGTTGAAGTGCGGGGTGTAGGGTTCCTCGAGGACATGGGTCTCCGGGGTCGCGAGTCCCGATTCGCGGCGCCGCAGCATCTCGCCCACTTGGTGTCCCTTGAGGACGTGTTCCGCGAGTTCGCGGTCCTTCTCGGCTTGCGGTCGGTCGATCATGGAGAAGATGATGTCGAACCGGCTCAGCAGCGCCGGCGGCAAGTCGATTTGCTCCGAGATGTACTTGTGCTCGTCAAAGCGTCCGAACTTCGGGTTGGCTGCCGCAAGGACGGCGCAGCGGGACTGCAGTACGGCGGTAATGCCCGCCTTCGCCACGCTGATCCTCTGTTGTTCCATCGCTTCATGGATGGCGGAGCGATCCTGAGGGTTCATCTTCTCGATTTCATCGATGCAGTTGTGGACGACCACTCCGTCGCAAACGAAGTTACTCGGGCCGGGGACTCGGAGGTCGTAGACGAATCCGTCGTAGTCCTCGACGCGGACTTCCCTGATGCGGTCTAGTGCGTAGTCGCAGCCCGTCAGGGACCGAAGGCGAATGTGGCTCTCCGGGCCCAGCCAGGGTTTCACGGCCTCCGTGAGCTTCGCGAGGGTTGGCTTGAACGGTCGACGCCGGTTGTGGGAGAGATCGTAGAGTTGGCTCCAATACCTCTTGTCCAGGTGGCGCCATAGCCCCGGTCGGACCCTCGCGAGGATCTCGGCCACAGGCCCACTTGGCGCCTCCTCATGATCGGCGGGTTGAAGGGCTTCTGCCTTGGGAATCTGCTTGATCTTCACCGAGAATGGGGCCATGGCCTCGAGGAGCCGACGTGCATCCGCCCGCGAGCTGACCTGAACGATGAGGACGTTGTGTCCTTGCCGGACCCGAGAAAATACGTCGAATCGCCGGAGGGCATACAGGAGGCGCAGATTCGCCTGCCGTCGGGGCGAGAACATGAACTGGAGTTCCACGCTCTCGTAGGTATTGCCCCCCGACGTAGAGCTCTTGATCGACACACAACCATCCGCGTCCAAGAGGCCTGCGAGGAACCCCCGAAGGGCGTTATCATCGAGACGAAGAAGGTTCGCCAGGTCATTGTCCGTAAGCCAGCGGTACAGGAAGGCGAGGAGATTCGAACCGCGCTGCATGTGATAGGTTCGGCTCTCTGTCGACCGGCCTCGGATTTGCGAGCGCATGATTCGCGAGTGCATCCCCCAACCTTTCGGGGTGACAGCCTTCGTCATCTGGAGCACGCGCTGGATTTGCGGTAGGTGAGCCGCTGACTGGAAGATGCTGACGCTTGAATGTCGGTCGTCAATCTTGACGTGTCCGTCTCCGCACAGGAAGCCGAGCAGGTATCCGAGTTCGGGCGTCAGGGTCGCGATTCTCAACCGCTCCGTGGACTTCCGACGGCCATACGCGAAGGGACGGGTCTTCCAAGTGTCGTACAACCCCAGGTCTCGGAGAAGTCTGCGGAAAGTCTCCGTTCTCAAAGCGCTTCTGCCGTTCAATGCATCGCGTGCAAGTCCATAGGCCCGGTTCGCCGCAGCGAGCGTCGCGAATCGGCGAAGGAGGAGATTGCGCAGCTCGCGCTTCTCCGTGTCCGTGGGCTGTACGATCCAATCCTCGGGCACGAGGTCGAGCAAGGCCAACGGTGTCTGCGATCCGGGAATCCTCTGGCATGCCACGAATCGTGCACGGGGTTTGAGTGCCTGGAGCGGTTTCCACGTGTAGGACTCGCCATCGAGGACGAGGTGGTCAGGGGTCAACCGTACCTCGAAGCCCGAGGACAGCGTGATGCGGTAGATCGGGCCTCGGTATCGCCGCCTCACGACGAACGCTGCCTCGCTCGACATGATTCGCGCCTCCGTCGGGTCGAACGATAGCGTGGGTCGGGCGAGGGGAGACAGTTCGACGGGATGGCCACCGGCAGTGGCGTCAATCGCACGGGAGGCATCGAAAAGATGGTCGATGCGGACAGGACTTCCATCAATGAGGACCTCGGAATCGGGATGGAGGCAGGCGAGCCCCAGGTCGGCGAGGACGAGTGCCCCCGCCTCCAGAGTCCAGCGTCCCTCGCCAAACTCATCCCGCACCGCCGCCGCGGTGTTATGGACCAGGATCCCGTTTGCGACGAACGCATGGGCATCCTTCACCGTCAGATCGTACACCGTGGGCTCCGTCGCGGAGGGTAGAACGCGGACGGTCCGCACGGGCTCCCAGCGAACGTCCGCCGAGGCGAGGATTCGGAGGGATTCGAGACGGGAGGGTACCTTGGCGATTCGAGCGGTGTAAGGGCGGATAGCCGCTTCGATCCTTGCCGCAGCCGTCTCGTCGGATGCAGCGAGTTGCTGAGCGACCCGCTCGAGGACGCGCACTGGAATCGCAGGGGCTCGTCTACTCTTCCGGTAGAACGCATCGTGAACGCGGCCCGGGGGTACTCCGAGGGAACGGGCGAAGCTGACGCCCGTGTGCCCCGCCCGGGCGATCGCCTGAGGGATCGCCTGCCGCAGGTCGCTGGCGATGCGCACCCTCGGGCCGCTGAAGCCCCCCGAGGCGTACACGGAGGAAAGGTTCTCTAACCTCGAGAGAAGGAACTCCCGGGTGGTCGCTTCCGCCCCGCGCTCCACCGCCCGGGCTCCGCCCTCGTGGTCTCCATAGGCCTCTTTCGGGCTCAGGCCCAAGACTCTCCGCACCTCCCGGAGATGGGGACCCGCGCCATGGATGAGGTTGACGTTCGAATGGGGACCGCGTGCCGTCACCTTCGCCAGGGTCTCCCGTTTTCGAGAGTGACCGAATCCGATCTCTTCTCGGAAGCGCACGAGCGAATCGGAATCCCAGACATCGAGGACATGCTGCTCGCGCCGGCTGATGATCGTCTTCCCGTCGATCCGGACGGACTTCCGCCCGGCCACGCGCCGCACGCGCCGGCGTGCATGGATTCCGAACCGCAGGAGTGCCATCTGCACACCCTTAGCCAGCTCCGGGCTCGTCGTGCTCAGGGAGAGGCATGTCCCCCCAGACTCCCGAACGAGGATCGTGCCGTCCGTGTCGTAGAGACCGCGGAGGTAGAGCGCCAAGTTCGTCCGCGGACCGTTGAGGAGGACCGCCGGGAGTTCCATGATGTGGGACTTGGGCGAGGTCGGCACTCCGAGGTGGGCCAGGACCGCTGCGACTAGCGCGCTGTGGAACCGGGACGTCGCGGCCCTCTCAGAACTCTGGGGCGTGAAGTTGAGCGGCACCTGGAAGAGGCTCCGCGTGAGTTCGCGGTAGACCTGGATTAGCCCCTCGTCCGAATTGCTAAATCGGATGGAAAATCCGCCCAGGGCTCCCCTCTCGACACTCCCGTCCCCGGCGATGAGTCCCGTAAAGTAGGCCAGCTCGGGATTCAACGAGACCGGCAAGGAGATGACGTGGCCTCCGGCCTGAGAGAAGGACCGGATTGATTCGGCGACCCGCAGGTCGGGCACGCCTGCGGCACGCGCGGCCACCAGGAACGGGGATAGTGGGATCGCCTGCTTCTCATTCCTCCAAGAGTCGTACAGGGCCGTTTCCGCCAGGAGGAGCCGCGCCGCCGCCTCCCTTAGCGTCCCGTATCTCCGCTTGAGACCTTCGATGACCTCCTCGACCAGGGCGGGAGAGATGTCGACGACGACGCGAGTCATGACGTCTCGGAGGAATTCGAGGACCAAGGGCGCGGGTTGTTCGGGGAAGTCGAGCCGGCTTGCAGTGGCCAAGTGCATCCCGGGCCGGATGAACATCGCCCGAATCCACGATTGTCCCATCGCGTGGTCGACGAGGACCTTCGTCGCCGGGGTAACGGAGAGAGACAGCCCGGAGGCCGTGGAGATTTCAAGCATCGCGGCCGGTGGCTTGAGCCGCCACACCGTCTCGAGTGGTCGCATCGCAGACCGGTGCCGCTCGTCCACGGTGACCACCGCTCCCTTCGCGGCCGCGGTCTCCATCGAGCGTACGCGCTCGGACCTCCCGAAGTAGGGTTGTGAAACGTCCGCGATAGGCCTGACACCACGGTCCGTGACAACGAGGCTTTCCGCGGAAACACAGAGGCCCGCGGCGGTCGCGGCCTTGCCGGTTGCATAGATCCCGCGCGGCGAGAGCCGACTCATGTACGACAGCAGTTCGCTCTTGCCCGTGCCCGGGTCGCCGACCAGGAGCAAGTGGATGTCCCCGCGGATGCGGCGCCCGTCCGGCAGGACCTTCGGGACGCCGCTGAACAACTGGAGGGCTAGCGCCTCCTTCTCCACATACATCCCGTAGAGCGAGGGCGCGATCGAGGCCGTGATCAGGCGGTAGATGTCCGGCGTGGAGCCCGCCTCCCGGATGAGGCGAGCGTCTTCTTCGGTGACCTCGATCTCCTCGAACTCGACCTGCTCCCGTTCGATTGAGTTCACATCGATGAAGATGTCGAACAGGGTGGACTTCGCCCCGGGACGGCCCTTCTGGACGCTCCGGAGCACTCCGTTCATGACCACCCGGTTGCCCGGCGTGATCAGTCCGGTCAGGTCGTCCTCGACGTAGGTCGTGAGTCGCTGCGGTTCCTCGCCGCCCCGTAGTCCCTCGGGCGCCTCCTGGACCTCCAGCTTCTGGGTGTCCAGGTACACCGAGGTCTCTGTGAGCAGTTTGAACTTCGTCGCGCTCGCGGACCGCTTGCACCCACCCTGCTCCTCGTAGCACTCTAGGGGCTCGCGGAAGTTCTGTCCGTCCTGCTCCTCCTTGAGGATCGTCCCACAGCGGAGACACTGGAACAGCGCACCGACCACGCGGGGCCGTACCTCGGTGGACTTCCGCACGAGGCCCTCGACCGAGATGAACTGCCCGAGGTGCTTCGCCCGCAAATCGCGGATCTGGATGCGGCTGTCCCGCGGGAGGGCCTTGACCCGAAGGTGAACCTGGACGAGTTCTTCCCCCGGCGGCACCAAGCGGCGCATCGCCTCCTCGCCCGCGGTCAGGACATTTAGCGGATGGCGCATGAGGAAGATGGCCATGTCCGTGTCGAAGCGGTTCAGCTCTGCGAAGGAAACCTCGAGGCTACGCTCCTCCGGATACCGGTCCGCGACTTGGATGATCCGGGAGAGGTACCCTGCCTCCTCGAAGAACT
>DASQGG010000029.1 GCA_035632695.1 Thermoplasmata archaeon | reverse complement strand
CGGCTACCAACCAGGGTCCAAGACGTCTACGGTCATCTCAGGTGTCGCGACGAACGTCAACTTCGCCCTCGCGCCGTTGCAGGAGCCTACGACGATCTTCACTCCGTTGGTGATCGGGGTTATCGCGGCGGTCGTCATCATCGCGGCTCTTGCAATCGGGGTCGTGTACCTCACAAGGCGCAAGCGGAGGAAGGAGGAAAAGGAGTCTAAGATCGAACTCCCACCCAAGAAGTAGTACCGCGCCAGGAGATGGTGATGTGGGAAATCGTGGGGGCGAGTAGACGAATTTTCGCAGGTACCTCCTGCGAAAGGCGATCTTCGTCGTCCTGACAGTCTTCCTCATCACCACGTTCAACTTTTTCATCTTTCAAGTCCTCCCCGGCGATCCGACCTATGTAGTAACCCCCAAGGGCTGCGGCGGTAGCAACGTCAGCCAGGTTCTCGGGAGCTGCGCAATCCGCACCCAGCTCATCAAGCAATGGGGGCTCGACAAGCCCGTCGTGCAGAGGTTCGTCATCTACATGGGAAACCTGCTCCAAGGGAATCTGGGAACGTCCATCACACAACCCTATCGTGGCACACCCGTAGCTCAGGTGATCGCGGGACCGCTCGTAACCACACTCACGCTCATTGGCCTCGCCACCGTCGTGACCATGTGGCTGGGGCTGGTTCTGGGCCGGATCTCCGGATGGCGGAGGGGGAGCAAGTCGGACGTGGTCATCACCCTGACCACGCTGACCGGCTACTCCATGCCGTCCTTCTGGGTATCCCTCATCATCGTCTGGGGCCTCGCATATCAGGTTCGGGTGTTTGACCTCCCGGGCCAACTCACCCTAGTCGGAGACCCAGTGCAGGACTCGCTGGCCACGCTCTACTATTACGTCCCTGCGATCCTCGTGTTCGTTATCACGAACGTGGCGTGGTTCTCCCTAACGCTGCGGAACTCCCTGACCGACGTCCTCCCCGAAGACTACATGGTCACGGCCGCTGCGAAAGGTTTGACCCAGGAGCAACAGTTGCGGTGGCACGCGCTGCCGAACGCGCGGCTTCCGGTCGTTACGGCGTCAGCGCTGTACTTTGGATGGGTCGTCAGCGGCGTCATCGTGATCGAGACCGTGTTCAACATCAACGGACTCGGATACCTCACCTGGTTCGCGACAATCAACAATAACTACCCTGTGCTCTCTGGAGTCTTCCTCATCGCAACGATTGGCGTGGTCCTTGCGAACGCGGTCGCGGATGTCCTCTACATGTTCCTGGACCCGCGCGTCCGGGAGGCCTGAGCTTGGGGGCGACAATCCGCTCGGAGGAGCGGTATTCCTTGTTTCGGGAGCGCGTCCAGGCGAACCTGGCCCGCGGTCGCAGGACGTTCCTCGAGATTCTTCGGAACAAGCTCTCCCTGGCCGGCCTGATCATCATCCTGTTCTTCGTTGTCCTGGCCGTCTTCGCGCCGCTCCTCGTCGGGCCCTACCAGAGCCTCCTCGAGCTATTTCCCAACAACCTCCCCCCTTCGTCGCAGCACCTGCTGGGTACCGACAACAACGGGAAGGACATTCTCAACGTGCTCGTATATGGAACCCAGATCTCCCTGCTGGTGGGGTTCATCGCCTCGCTCGCGGCGATGATCCTCGGAACGACCCTCGGCCTGATCGCCGGGTACTACGGCAAGGTGACGGACCAGCTCCTGTCCAGGATCACGGACTTCTTCCTCGTCGTGCCCTGGCTCCCGTTCGTCCTCGTGATCGTCTCCATCCTGAAGCCGAGTCTCGCCACGATCGTCCTCGCCATCGCGCTCGTGAGCTGGCCGACGACAACGCGGGTCATCCGGTCCCAGGTCTTGTCCCTGAAGGAACGGCAGTTCATAGAACGCGCCCGCGCGGTCGGTGCGGGGAAGGCATACATCCTAGCACGCCATCTCCTCCCGAACGTGATGCCCCTGGTCTGGGCCGAAGCGGTCCTGACCGTGTCGAGTGCAATCTTCACGGAGGCGTTCCTCTCCTTCTTCGGGCTGGGACCCCAGGGCATCGAGACCTGGGGCCAGATGGTGAACTACGCGTACACGAGCAACGCCATGCTGATCGGGCAGTGGTGGTGGTTCGCCCCGCCGGGGATCTGCATCACCGTCCTCGTGCTCGGGTTCGCGATGCTCGGCTACGGAATCGAGGAGATTCTGAACCCCGCCCTGAAGCGGCGGGGCGGTGCCGTCAAAGGCGCCTAGGTCGTCCGGCCTCGCCCGTCGTTCAGGAAGCCCATCCGCCGCAGGTAGTAGCGGTCGATCAGGTGGACGACCTCCTCCTCACTGCTGTACCGGCCCTGCCGGTACGCGATCGTCTTGGAGCCTAGGTGGGCGAGCTCGCAGATATGCCAGTCCTGGCGGTTCGTCGTGTCCCAGAAGTCCATCGCATCCGCGGCGGGGTCGGGCTCGTCCCGGTCCACGTACAGGTCGAACATCAGGCGCGTTCGTTCCGGGGAGAGCGGGATGAACCAATCCAGGGTGACGTAGTCGGGAAGAAGGCTCAGGAAATTGTTCGGGTAGAGGACGTAGTAGTAGACCCGGCGGAGATCCTCCGCCGAGAGGCCTGGGAACGTTTGCCGGGCCGTGGTCCCGCCGGGGCTGAGGGTACGCGCCCCGTCCACGAAGTCCATCCATCCCCCGAAGACCGGGCCCTTCCTCAGGTCCTCCTCGCCGGACCGGTAGGGGGTCAGCCGGACGAGCTGGGGATGGACCCCGGGACAGTGGTAGCACTCGTTCGCGTTCTGGACCACAAGCTTCCAGTTCGCGGCGATCTCGTAGACGACACGATGGGCACGGCGCAGCCGCTCGAGCGGGTAGGGTGCCACCCGCTCTGCGAAGCGACCCAGAGACTCCTTGAGCGGACGCGCCCGGGAATCCAGATTCAGGAAGAGGAAGCCGCGCCAAACCTCGGTCGGGACCGGATAGAGTCCGTGCTCCTCCCGAGCGAAGCCCTCGGCCTCGTCCATGTGGGGAGCACCGACGAGACCTCCCGTCCGGTCGTAGGTCCACGCATGGTACGGACACTGAAGCACGGTCACCCCGCTCGCCGAGGCTCCTTCGACGAGGCGCGTGCCACGATGGCGGCACACGTTGTGGAATGCCCGAAGATGGCCGTCGTCGTCCCGGACGACGATCACCCCGGAACCGCCAATCTCATACGTGCGGAGGTCCCCGGCGTTGGGAATCTCGTCCTCCCGGCCCACGCAGGTCCAAGATCTCTGGATCAGCTTGCGCGTCTCGTGGGCGAAGACCTCCGCATCGCTGAACAGAGATCCGGGCAACGTCGCCGCCCGTCGGAGGGGTCGATCTACGGCGCGCAACGCCGCGCGGCGTCGGCTCTGCTCCACCACGGATGCTTTGCGCTGACCCGGTGCCACTGGAGCGCCTCCCGGACTTCCTTCGGACATGCGGAAGTCTGGCTTAATATTTCGGTTGGCCTAGGTGCTCGAGTCGCCGCGAGGACGGGTCTTCCGCATACGTCGAAGGATGGCACGGGCTTCCTTCAGGACCGCCGGGTCCAGCGGAACCGGGGCGTGCTCTCGCAAGATGGAGACTGCGGCCTCGTGGGCGGCCTCGAGGAGACTCTTCGAGGAAGAGACGTCGGCCCCGTCCCCACCACCTCGCGTGAACAACCGGGGAAGGTACCAGTCCGTACTCATGCGCTTCATGGTGTCTCGAAGGGACCGGGGGTTCTTCAGGTAGCTGCCTCCGGGTCCGACGGCCTCGATGAGGTCCAACGAGAGTGCCTCGCCATCGATCCGGATTCCCTCCGCGTAGCGGTGCGTATATCCGGCGATCTCGTGGTCGATCACGACTTGCTCGGGGCTGGTGGCGTTGAAGCCTTCGTACGAGCCGAAGTACAGATCCACGAAATCGGCGCCGGCGAGCATGGACGCGAGGAGCGTAGTGCCCTTCTCGAACGCGGCCTGGGCATCGTGGATCCTCGCATCGGACTGGCCTCCCGTGGAACAAGGGAGCCCATAGGAGTGGGCAAGCTGGGCGGAGGCCACGCCCATCAGGCCGAACTCGGGCCCGCCGACGGCGGCACTCCCGGCTTTCATGTCCATCGTGCCGCTCACGCAGCCGTAGACGACAGGCGCCTTGGGGTTTGCGAGGAAGGCGATGAGCGCGCCGCTCAGGATCTCGGCATTCTGCTGCACCAGAGTCCCCGCGAGGCTTGCAGGAGAGGAAGCTCCTGCGAGGTCGAGGCACATCACGAAGACCGGCTGACCCATCCGGGCGTATTCGAGCAGGGTCTCGGTCATCATGCGATCGTGCGTAAGCGGACTGATCGGGTCGCAGTAGCCGGCGAGCATGGGCCGCTTCCGCAAGGCGTCCTCGCCGCCCGCGAGCAGCTTGGCGATCTCGAGTCCCTGCTTCGCCATGGCCCCGTCGTAGGAGGGCCCGACCATGACCTTCGAGGTGTTCTGCAGGTCTCGCACGAGGATCTCAACCTCTCGGTACCCGGACGGTTCCTCGGATGCGCCGTAGGAGACGGGCGTGTAGTTGATGTCGACGTACGCGAGCGCATCCATCAGGCGGACGAGGTCATCGCCGTCCCTTTCCGTAGGCACGCGGGGGCGTCCCGTCTTGTAGTCGACGAGCTTGGTGCACGAGGATCCTGGGCCCAGCCGTGTGCGGCTGCCATCCCCGACCGTGAATGTCTTCGACGGGTCGCGAGCATGCCACGTCCATCGCTTTGGCAGACCCCGAACGGCCTCCATGACGAGCGTTTCGGGAATCCGCACGCGGTCCGTCCCAGGCTCCCGTCCCGCGCCCGAAGACGTAAGCAGCCGCAGGGCGCGTGGTTCCCGCACACTGACGCCCACCCGTGCCAGCACCTCCAGAGTCGCGGCGTGGATCGTCTCAATCTCATCTTGGGAGAGGACGCTCAGTCGCGCGCGCACGTCGCATCACCCGTTCTCCGTGCTCGCTGCGGGGAACGGGGACCCGGGAACCGGCTGCGCTCGCGGGCCAACCCCGGAGGGAGCGGCGAAATCCTCGGGAAACAGATGGCACGAGACCAGCACGTTCGGCGCAGCGCGCTTCAGGCGGGGTTCGTCGAACGGATGGAGCTCGATCTTGGCGCCCGAGCCCGTCCGTTCGATCGAGACGATCGCCTTGAGGGCACGATACTCGTCGGACCTCGAGGCGATGAGATCGCGGAACCACGGTTTGAAGGCCTCGGTCGCGCTCGACACGAGAATCGTGGTCGGTCCCTGGGGGGCCGCCGTCTCGAGGTGCCGGAGCCCGTCCGCGCCCGCCGCGCCTCGCAGGCCCTCGAGGACTTCCTCCGCGGTCCATCCGCAGCGTTCGAAGGCCACGGGGCACCGGGGATGGAAGCGGCAGCCTGTGGGGATGTCGGAGGGGTCGGGCCGCTCCCCCTTGAGGATGATCCGCTCCCGCTTCTGGTCGGGATCGGGAATCGGGACGACGGAGATGAGTGCCTTCGTGTAGGGGTGGCGGGGGTGCGAGATGAGCTCCTCCGTGGGCCCTTCCTCCACGATCAGGCCGAGGTACATGACCGCGATCCGGTCGGCCAGGACGTAGGCCAAGGAGAGGTCGTGGGTGATGAACAGGTAGGTGAGCCCTCGTTTCTCGCGAAGCTCGAGGAGCAGCTCGATGATTTCCGTCCGAATGGACACGTCGAGCATGGAGACGGGCTCGTCCGCGACGAGGAACTCGGGCTCCAGCACGAGCGCGCCCGCGATCCCCACGCGTTGCCGCTGACCGCCGGAGAGCTCGTGAGGGTGCCGAAGGAGGTATTCCTTGGGGGGGCGCAGGCCCGCATCCTGGAGGGCCGCCTCGACGCGGGCCTCCGTCTCGGCGCGGCTCCGCGTGACGCGGTTCACCAGAAGCGGCTCCGCGACAATGTCGAACACGGTGTGCCGCGGATTCAGAGACTCATAGGGGTCCTGGAAGATGATCTGCAGGCGTGTCCGCAGTCGGCGGAGGCGATCCGTCTCGGTCCCGAGCGAACCGCCCCACAACGTGCTGAACATGCCCGCGAACGACCACGCTGCGACCGCCGCGAAACCCATCTGGACGAGGGCTACGAACAGGGAATTCTCCTGCATGTACGCCGAGTACGCGGCCAGGCTCGAACCCAGATCGCTCGGCAACCCCGCTTGTGCCTGTGCGAGAGCCAGCGCGATAACCTGGGCGATGCTGGTCGCGACAAGCGCGGCGAGAGCGAGCACGTAGGGTACGCGTCGTCCCACGCTCACCACGGGATAGGTGCCCAGGAACGCGATGCCCACGCCGACGAAGATGTAGGCGAATGAGGCGGCGGCGTCGAGGCCGGAGAGGTGCAACGCGGTGACGACGCCCGTGGCGCCAAAGATGCCCACGACGCCGCCCAGAGCCAGGAGCGCGAGAAGACGCAGGTAGTCCAGGGGCCGCGGGTGGACGGACTCCTTGTAGGTCAGGGAACGTCGACGCCGGATCCGCTCAAGGGTGGGCTCATCCCTCTTCCTCTTGGCTGCCTCGAAGGCCGCGAGTTCGCGCGTGCTCGGGTTCAGGAAGACGTCGCCATGGGTCGGCGGGACGAGCTGTAGGATCCCCTTCCCCGTGGTCGTCTTGCCGCAACCACTCTCTCCGACCAGGCAGTAGATTTCCCCTTTGCCGATCGTGAAGTCGAGTCCGTCCACGGCGCGAACGTACCCCGGGTCCGAACGCCGCAGGGCTTCGAGGAAGCTCCGCCGGCGGGAGAACCAGACCTTGAACTCCCGAAGGGCCAGGTAGGGCTCCCGATCCGTCATGCGGGTCGCTCCTTCGTGTTCAGGTGGCACGCCGCGCAGTGCCCGTCGCTGACCGGGAGCAGCTCCGGCTCCTTCTCCGCGCACAACTCCCAGGCGAACTTGCAGCGCGGATGGAAGTGGCAGCCCGTGGGCGGGTGGATGAGGCTCGGGATGTCGCCGGGGATGTAGGCCGGCAGCACCCGGGAACCCTTGATGTCCGGGAAGGCGGCGATTAGATCCTTCGTGTACGGGTGCCGAGAGTCTTTGAAGACGTCCCGGACCCCGCCCGTCTCCACGATCTTCCCGGCGTACATGATCGCCATCTTGTCGCACGTCTCCGCCATCACGGACAGGTCGTGGGAGATGAGGATCATGGAGAGGCCCAACTCTCGCTTCAAGCGTTCCAGGAGCTCGAGGATCTGGGCCTGGATCATCACGTCCAGCGCGGTCACCGGTTCATCCGCGATCACGATCTTGGGATTGCACGCGAGGGCCATCGCGATCATCACGCGCTGGCGCATGCCGCCGGAGAACTCGTGGGGATACTCGGTCGCGCGGTCCTTGTGGATTCCCACGAGCTCGAGCAACTCGCCGACCCGCTTGTCCGCGACTTCGTCATCCACGTGCTCGTGGAGCTTGATGGGCTCCGCGATCTGCTTCCCGACGCGCTGGACGGGGTTCAGCGCGTTCATGGCCCCTTGGAAGATGATCGAGATATGGTGCCAGCGCACGCTGCGGAGCTGCGGCTGGGACAGCGTGGTGAGGTCGTAGCCCTGGTAGTTAATCGAGCCGCTCACGATCCTGCCGTTCTTGGGAAGGAGCCGCATGATCGAGAGAGCGGCCGTGGTCTTCCCGCATCCGCTCTCGCCCGCGAGACCCAGGGACTCGCCCTCGTTGAGGTCGAAGTTCACTCCATCGACGGCGCGAACATCGCCGTCGGGTGTTGTGAAATGCACCTTGAGATTCTTAACCTCTAGGAGTGCCACCGAGCGCCTCCGTCTTCCTCCGACAACCAACCCCACTAACGCGCTCGAGCGAGGCGAGGTGGGCTTCTCCGCGCGAGCGACATATGCAGGGATTGGAGGCATTTTATAAAGGCTTTTGTTACGGGTTGTAAGGAGGGAAGTGTCGCTTCGCGGCGTTTCGAATGGTAGAGCCTATTCGACCCTTTCATCCCGGCGGCGTCGGACTCCCCCT
>DASQGG010000028.1 GCA_035632695.1 Thermoplasmata archaeon | reverse complement strand
CCTCGGGGTCACCGCCATGGCTGTGTCCGCGAGCCACGGCGGCGGGGGTGGCATGACGTACGTCTATATCCTGCATGATCCCCTGTTCTATGGGGCATGGACCGGGATCCCGGGATTGTACGAGGCCATGGGTTTGCTTTGGATCCCGGGCTCTCTCGTCGCCGGATACGTCGCCTGGAGGCGCTTCCCCGACCCGACGCCCAAGGCCGCGGTCCAGGGCATGCTCCTTGTGACCACCGTATTCTATCTCACCCGGTATGGCGTGTATGAGCAGTACCTCTTGTACCTCCTGCCGCTCTTCCTAGCGGACATCGTGCTATGGCATCCGGGCCGCCGGACGGTCTACAACTTCACCTGCATCCTGATCTTTGCGTACCTCCTGGTGAACAACGATCTACTCATCCGGTTCCTGGGCCCCGTGAATTCCTCCTTCGTCGACATCGCGTACGCTGCGGATGCCTCCCCGGTCCTAGGGATCCTTCGGACTGCGGGGCTGTACACCTTGGACGTCCTGATCACGATCACGCTCCTGCAACTCACGGTCGTGTTTGCCCGAGGAGAGTCGAATCCTGTCCCATGGCCGATGTCCTTGGTTCGCTCGATCCGCGGCCGCTCCCCTTCAATCCGCACCGAAGCACAACCGTAGGCGATGACGATGCGCGTCCTTCAGCTCACCCAGCGATTCCCTCCCGCAATCGGCGGCGTCGAGGATCATGTCCTCCATCTGGCCATCGGTCTCCGCGGGGCCGGCGTCGACGTGGAGGTCCGGACGACCGACCTGCGGCGCGCCGTCCCTTTCGAGCGCTTCGATCCTGGTTCTGAGCCCTACCCGTTCCCGGTCGTCCGCTACCGCGCGCACAAGTTCGCGGACGTGCCCAATGGATTGGGAATAGCGGCGCCGTCGATGTTGCTCGACGCCCTCGACCACCACGCCGAGGTGATCCACGCCCACGCCTACGGCTACTTCCCGACGTGGGTCGGCAGCTTGGCGCGCTCCCTAGATGGCGCCGCGTTGGTCATCACGCCGCATTCCGACGCGGGTCGGCCCCGCGTTGTGAAGCGGGTCTTCGACCGGGTGGTTTCCCGGTTCACGGTGGCGCGCGCGGCGCGCGCAATCGCCCTCACGCGGCATGAGGCAGCCCATCTCGTTTCCTTAGGCATCGAGGAAGAGCGGATCGCAATCATTCCGAACGGCGTGGACCTGGGGGAATTTGGAGGTGTGCGGCCTGCGCGTACTTCGAAACCTAAAGTCACAGGCCTCTTCGTAGGTCGCCTCGAGCCCCACCAGAAAGGTCTGGAGCCTCTTGTCCGCTCCCTCGCGATCCTGCCGCGGTCCGTAGGGTTCGAACTGCGGATCATTGGCGAGGACTGGGGCGGCGCCGCGCTTGTTCGTCGGCTCGCGTCGGAGCTCGGCGTGGACGACCGGATCACGCTCGTCGGGCGAGTCCCCCGCGAAAACCTGCTCAGGGAGTACGCCGCCGCGGACCTCCTCGTCATGCCTTCCCTGTTCGAGCCGTTCGGGATTGTCCTCCTGGAGGCCATGGCCTCGGGGCTTCCCGTGGTCGCCTCGCGGGTCGGCGGCATCCCGGAGGTCGTCGTGGACGGGGAGACGGGGCTCCTTGTGGAGCCCGGGAACGCCAGCGAGATCGCTTCCGCCGTCCTGAGGCTCGCGGAGAGTCCCGGGCTCCGGGCGCGGATGGGCGCCCGAGGCCGGGAACGCGCGCGTTCATATTCCTGGGACGTCCTGGTTCCTCGCGTGCTCGCGGTCTACCGCGAGGCGCTCCAGGAGCGTGCGTAGGGGTTGGCCTCGTCGGAACGGCGCATGGCCCTGGCGATCTTCCTAGTCGCCATCCTACTCCCCGTGGCCGCGGTCATCACGCGCGTGATCGTGCCGCCGCCTCCGCCGCCGGGTCCGCCTCCCCTGGTCCCGGGGGTCACGCCGATCGACCACGTGTTCGTGATCATGAAGGAGAACCACGCGTTCGACAACTACTTCGGGACCTTCCCCGGGGTCGACGGCATCCCGCCGAACGTCAGCCTCCCGGATGGATACGGCGGCGCGGTCTCGCCGCGCTGGATTAGCTCGACATCCACCCCGGACATCTCCCACACTCGGGGAGCGGAGATCACGGCCTACGCGAACGGGACCAACACGGGCTTCGCCATCGCGGTGGATGGCGGCGACCGCGCCCTAGCCAACGTGACCATGGGCTACTTCGACGCGCGCCAGATCGGAGCGTACTGGTCCCTGGCACGGAACTACACGCTCGCGGACCGCTACTTCCAGTCGATGTTAGGACCCACGATCCCGAACCGTTTGTTCTCCTTCGCCGGCACGAACGCGGGCGTGACGACGGACGTTCTGTTGGGCGCCTCGTTCAACCTGCCCACGATCTTCGACCAGCTCGAGAGCCGCGGCGTCACGTGGCGGTACTACTACACGGGAGGATTCTACCACGGTCCCCTCCCGTCGTACTTCACGGGGATCTCTTCGAACCCGACGATGATGTCTCGCTTGGTCGGGATGGACCATCTCGTCGGGGACCTCAACGCGAACGACACGGCCCAGGTCACGATCATCGACCCCGAGGACTCCTTCGACATCAGCGAGCACCCGCCCCAGGATGTGACGGTAGGCGAAGCGTGGACCATGAGCATCGTCCGGGCGATCATGGGCTTGCGCACCTGGAACAGCACGGCCATCTTCCTGACCTGGGACGAAAACGGCGGATACTACGACCACGTCCCTCCGCCCCAGGTGGATTCGTGGGGGTACGGCTTCCGGGTTCCCATGATCGTCGTCTCGCCATACGCACGCCGCGGCTACGTGGACCACACTGCCATGGACCACACCTCGATGCTGCGGTTCATCGACGACAACTGGGGGCTGCCGTATCTCAGCGTACGAGTCGCAGGCGCGGGGAACTTGACGAGCGCATTCGACTTCAGAGCACCGGCGTCGGGCTCATCCGTGGCGGCGCTGCCTTCGGCCACAACGTCGAGTGCGTCGGTGGTCGCGTCAGTGTGGAGCGATTCCGGAGACCTGAGCGTTGCGCCCCTGGCGAACGGAGCACGGCCGCATGAGTAGCGAAGCTGTCGCGCTCCGGGAGGCATTCAACCGCGTTGGCGACTCAATCGAGACGACCGCCGCAACGAATCCGGTGAACAGCTGGATGCGCGCGACGAGCCGTCGAGAGATCCTCGCGGTCTGCCCACCCGGTTCGGCACTTCTCGAGATCGGATGCGGTGCGGGAGCCGACGCGGTCTTCCTTGCCGAACATGGGTACCGAATCGAAGCCCTTGACATCTCGGACGGAATGGTCCAAGCCGCCCGCGAGCGCGTACGCTCCGAAGGGCTACAGTCGTGCGTCCACCTGTGGAGAGGTCGGCTGTCCGAAGTCGCCAGCGACCTTGAGCGGTCCGGCTGGTACCCTTTCGACGGGGCCTACGCAAACTTCAGTCTCACCTACGAGGACTCGCTGCGGAGCTTAGCCGGGACCGTCCACGATCTCCTCCGACCAGGCGCGCCGTTCGTGTTCACCCTCCCCAATAAGCTGTGCCTCTCGGAACCGCTCATCGCGATGGCCCGACTGCGCGTTCGGGGAGTCCTCTCACGTTTCAAGGAGCCGCAGTGGGCGAGAGTCCGCGGTATGAAGGTCCGCTTCCATGCGTACACGCCGGTGCGTGTCCTTCGAACGCTTGAGGGGTTTTTCGAACCGCTGGGCGTGGTGGGCGTGCCAGTGTTCATGCCGCCGCCCTTCCTCTACAACCCCGCATTCGAACGGCTGCGGGCGAATCTGGAACCGTTCGATGATCGCCTCTCGGCGCGCTTCCCCTGGCGGTACCTTGGTGACACAACCCTGTTCAAGGTTGCGAGGGTCTGACCGTGAGCGCCGCGGACGCAATCTCCGTCGTGGTCACGGTGTGGAGGGGCCGGAAGCAGTTCCTCCTGCAAGCCCTCGGGGGCGTACCATCCTCGACGAGCTTTCCCCTCGAGCTCATCGTTGCCGCGGACTTCCACGACGATGCCCTCGAGCTCGAGGTCCGGAGACGGAACGGGAAGTGGGTGGTGTCCAACGAGACCCATCTCGGTGCGAAGGTCGCCGAGGGCGTCCGCACGGCGCGGGGCTTCGTGGTGGCGTTCCTCGAGGATGATGATCTCTTCCACCCGGACCGCTTGGAGCAGATGCACCGCGCCTTCACGGAGGACCCGGACTTAGGCTTCTTCCACAATGCGCAGCTGACCTTTCCGGACGGGGAGGCGCCCGCTTTCGCGGGCCCCCTCCCGGCCCGGCGTCCCGTTCGCGTCCCACGAGACCGGCGAACCAACGAGGACTGCGAGCGGATATGGACCTTGGGAGCCGGCTACAACGCAAGTTCTACCGCGATGCGCCGCGATCTCCTCGAGCCGCACCTCGACGAGTTGGCCAAGTTGCGCGTTGGTCTCCCGCCATACTTGTTCTATCGTGCGTGGTGCTCGCCGATGGCGCTCACGGTGGACGAGCGACCCCTGACGGCGGTGCGCCTTCATTCCACGAACACAACGCCCAACCACATGCAGGGTCGGAAGGCTCGTTTCGCCCGACTGGCCCGCATTGCCGCCGACCTGTCCGCGGATGCGACGACCATACGCTCGATCCTGCCCGAGGACGTCTGGGACGTGCCGCTGCAGCAGATGATTTCCATGGGTGACATCATGGCGGCCGTGAACGGCGCACCGGGCGCCTTCTGTCGCGTGGGGACCGCAACGCTGAACCTCATGCGTCGACGAAGGAGCTGGCTCCCAAGATGGACCCTGATATCCCTCGGCATGATGCGCATGGGCTCGCCCCGGGCCGCGTACGCGGTCTATCGGTGGCTCACGGCGTCGCCGTGACGGACGACGGGGAGATCGCTTCCTCCGGCGCGCGTCAGGGCCGGCGCGCATTCCGGCGGAGGAACACCGCGACCGCAATGCCCTCGGCCGCGAGAATGATGGCGGCGATGGCGATCGGGAGCCAAAGCGGGGTAGCGTCCGGCGAGACCGCATGCGGGTTGTAGTACCACGTGTCGCCAAGGAGGCCCGTGCTCGTCGCGCCTCCGAACACCACGAGGAGGTTCGCGAGTGAATCGAAACCCCCTACTCCGGCAAACCGACTCGGAGGTGCCCCACCGGCGTTAAGCGGGATCCAGGATTCGTCCGTGAGGTTGAATGACCAGAGGTCGTTCAGGGGCGTTCCATCCCCGAAGCCCGACGTCATGAGCACGCGGCCCGAGATCGGATCGGCCGCCATGATCGCGTAGTCACGGGCGCTGGGACCGTTCGCTCGCGTCAGGTTGGTCCACGCGTTCGCGCCCCAGGCATAGGACCAAGTGTCGGCGAGGTGGTGGAACGCAAAGTTGGGTCCACTGTAATCGTTCCCTCCGAACAGGATGAAGCGATCGATTCCGGGCATGTAGACCATCCTGCCATCCGCCCGCGGAGAGGGCTGGACCGTG
>DASQGG010000027.1 GCA_035632695.1 Thermoplasmata archaeon | reverse complement strand
CGGCCGGGGTCACGGCCATCCTCGGGATCTCGTTCAGATGGATCCCGGCGACCCTCCTCCTCGTCGCGCTGGCATGCTACGACGCGTGGGCGGTCTACCGCTCGAAGCACATGGTGACCCTAGCCGACGAACTCACCAGCCAGCGCCTCCCGGTCCTCCTCGTCATCCCGAAATCGGCCGACTACAAGTTCTCCGAGCAGAAGAGCCTGAAGGAACAGGTCGCGAAGGGGGAGGAACGAGAAGCCATGTTCATCGGCCTCGGAGACCTGATTATCCCAGGCATGATGAGCGTCTCCGCGCTCGCGTCGCTCCGGGACGACGTGGGCGTGGGCCTCCTCAGCCTCACGCCGAGCCTGACGGTCGCCGTGGGCACGGTCATCGGCAGCCTCGTCGGGTTCTCGATCCTCATGCGGTACGTCCTGCGGGGCAATCCCCAGGCGGGCCTCCCTCTCCTGAACGGCGGGGCGCTCCTGGGCTTCTTCCTGACCGTCTTCCTTGTCTACCACACACTCATCCCGCCGTCCATCTGAGGCCGTAACCGTCTTATAGGGCCGCGAAGTTGGGACGCCTCCCTCCGAGGTTGCGAATGGCCCTCTGGCAAGGACGCTCCAAGAGAAAGCCCACGGGCGGGCGGTACCGCCCCCTCCGGAAGAAACGCCGCCGCGAGATTTCCCGCGAGCAGCAGTTCGCCTTCCTCGGCGCATCGAGGCTCAAGCTCTACCGCACGAAGGGCGGGAACCGGAAGGTCCGCGTCCTGAAGGCCGAGTTCGCGAACGTCCTCGACCCGCGCACCTCGAAGACCAAGAAGGTCAAGATCGTCACGGTCAAGGAGAACACCTCGAACCCGCACTACGTCACTCGGAACATCATGACCCGGGGCGCCGTGGTCCAGACGGAGATCGGGCTCGCGAAGATCACGTCCCGCCCGGGCCAGGACGGCGTCATCAACGCGGTGCTCGTGACCGCGGAGAAAGCGCCGTCGGCGTGATCCAGCCCGAGCGGCCGGGGCGCCGGACTACTCGGCGGACCGCGTGATGTTGACGTCCTTGATGAGTGCGTAGGGAACGAAGTTCGGGATGCTGACCTCGCCCCACCACATCATCTGCTCGCTCGCGTCGCCGAGGGCGACCACGTTCTTCATCAAGCGGATCAAGTTGTCCGTGAGCCGGATGTCCTTCCAGGTCTCCACGACCTCGCCCTTCCGGATGCGGAAGATCCCGTCGCGCGGGATCGTGCTGAGGTCCCCGGTGACGTAGGACTGGTACCGCGTGTACCAGGTGTTCGTGAGCCATAGGCCGTCCTTGACCTCGGAGAAGATCTCGTCCCGGGACCAGTCGCCCGGCTTCACGAAGACCGCGTGGGGGTCGGGCGAGATGAGTCCCGCATTGCCCGTGGTCTTCGTCTTGAAGCGCTTGGCCGTCGACGTGTTGTGCAGGTAGGTCTTCAGAATCCCTTTCTGGATGATCGCCGTGCGACGGGTCGGGACGCCTTCCATGTCGAACTTCTTGCGGCTGAGCGATTCCTGCGAGCCGTCGTCCCACATCGTGACGGCCGGCGAGGCCACCCGCTTCCCAACCTTCTTGCCAAAGGGGGAGAACCCGGCCAGCACCGAATACGCGCTCGCACGTCCCGCGACCTGGTCCGTGAGGGCGCCGAAGATGAGCGGGTCGAAGACGACCGTGTATCGGCCTGCCGTGCCGCCCTTGGGGTTCTTCGCGAGGGCCGCGATCCGGCCTGCCTTGCGTCCGGCCTTCTCGGGGTCGAACTGGGAGAGGCGGGAGGCGCACGCGATGCCGTGGCCGCTGGACTCCAGAGAGACCATGGCCCGGATCGAGAGGTAGAGGCCGGCGCGGTGGTCATGGCCCTCCACGCCGTTCGAGGTGGCGAGGAAGTGCTCGTCCTCGTACCGCCAGAACGATCCCGCGCACTCCTTCGCTCCCTGGGCCATCGCCCCGTTGACCGCCGCGTCCACGAAGTTCGAGCCGTCCGATAGGGCGAGGACCTTGGGATCCGGCCGGACTCGACCGTACCGGAACGGCCCCTTCGCGATTCCCGCGTACTCGGGGTTGCGCTGGGAGGCTTTCGCGATCTTCACGAGCCGATCCATGGAGGCGTCGATGTCCGTAAGGTCCTTCAGGTCCGTGGCCACGACCCGCTTGTCGTACACGAGGAACACGGAGGCGGACGACTCGCGCCATCGGCTGCTAATCACGGGCTCGTTCCGGCCGAAGCGAATCTGGAAGGCGCGGTTCACAACGAGGTCCGCGACCGCGTCCTGGCATCCGAGCTGCTGGGCCTTCTTGACGATGCGTCCGGCGAGGTCCTCCATAGGTTCACCTCAGGTACACGTTGCGCAGGCGCATGGACGGGCCTCCGAGGCTCGCGTCGAGCGGCTGACTCGGGTCCGATTTGCCGCAGAACCCGCCTTCGAAATCGAGGTCCTTGCCCACCGCATCGACGGCGGACCAGAACGTGGGCGTGGTCAGCTCGATGATCGTCTGCCGCACGGGGTGTTTGATCTCCCCGTTCTCCACAAGGTACGCCTCGCGTCCCGCGTACTTCGCGTTGTAGCGCTTGTCGTCGATGTTCCATTCCATGAACGACTTCATGTACACGCCGAAGTGGACGCCCTCGAGGAGCTCCTCGAGGCTGTGGTCCTTCGGCTCCACGAACGTGTTCGCCATGCGCACGATGGCCTCCACGTTGTAGTTCACGGCCCGCGAGGCACCGTTGCTCCGCGTCGAAAACGCGGCCGCCGTCTCGCGGTTCTGGAGGAACTCGTTCACGCGGCCCTCCTTGTACATGTACCGCCGACGCGCCCGGACGCCCTCGTCGTCCGTGACGTAGTAGGCGATCGCGTGCTCGACCGTGGGGTCGTCGCAGACGTTGACGACCTCGGAGCCCACCTTCATGCCCAAGTCGTCCGGCCCGATGAACGATTTCCCGGCTTGGCTCGCCTCGCGCCCGAGGACGCGGTCCGCCTCTGTGGGATGGCCGCACGACTCGTGCGCCGCAATCCCGGAGACCATGGGCGAGACGACAATGTCCATCTTGCCCTCGGGGGACTTCTTCCCCTCCGTCAAGGAACGCTGCATGGACTTCGCCTCCTCAGTCACGCGGTTCGTCAGGCCCCACTCCCGGACCCCTTCCCATCCTCCGGACCATCCGTAGTCGCGGTGGGTCTGCTCGGAGTCGGCGCCGTTCACCACGGTCAGGAAGTACGTGACCCGGAGGCGCGGGCTGTACGAGCCGATCTTGGATCCCTCGGAGTTCGCGAAGTACTTCGTGATCCGGTTGTCGGCGAGCTGGAAGAACCGGACGGGGATCTTGAAGCCGAGCTCCATGATGGCCTTGTCCACACCCTGGATCTCCTGGATCTTCTCCTCGATGGTCACGTCCGCGAGCTTCGTCTTCTCGGGGACGGACCAGTCCGTCGTGATCGGTTCCTCCTGGGCAAATGTGATGGGCGTCTTCCGCCGGGAGGCCTTCGCGATCTTGACCGCGTCGTCCACGATCGCCTTCACGTCCACTCGGGTGAGGGCGTTGGTCGCGGCGAACCCCAGGCTGCCGTGGGCCAGCACCCGGACGCCGATGCCCCGGTCCGCACCGACGTACAGGGCATCGAGGGTCCCGTTCTTCAGGGTGAACTGCTCGGGTTCCTGGCGTTCGAACCGCGCCTCCGCGTAGCTCGCGCCCTTCTGACGCGCATACTCGACTGCGAAGTCCACGAGGTCTCGCTCCCCATCCATGAGGTTCCGCCACCTGCGGCGGGGGGGATGCGGGGTGTCGCCATGAACCTTTCCCGCGTTGAGGCCTTGCCGGAAAACCTTATGGCGGGGCGGCCCTTCGCTCGCGGCATGCCGAAGCGCGACCGGCCCATCGTGCTGTATCCGGCCTACTTCGACCTCGGCCGCTCGCGGGCTCACGGCCGGCGGGTCGCGAAGAGGTGGGCCGTCGAGGCCCCGACGGTCGAGGAGGTCGTGGCGGCGGCGACCGCGCTCGGCCTGGAACCGCAGACCGACGCGGAGAAGGCCTTCCCGTCGTCGCATTGGCGCCACGAGGGTCGCGTGCTCGTCCGCGCGGATTACTTCAAGACGTCGGTCGTCCAGAAAGTCGCCCAGCGACTCAAGCAGGCTCGGTCCCGCTAGCCCTCGTCCGGGACGCGGTACAGGTCCCACCGGACCGCACCGGTCTCCACCGCGTCGCGGACCCGTCGCTGGCTCGAGCGGAGATTCGACCGTCCGCTCTTCACCTCGAGGAACACGATCTCCCGGAGGTCGCCATCCGCGAGCCCATCGAAGACCACATAGTCCACCGGGGTGCCAAGGAATCGGACGTCGGTGGGGTCGTAGGGGAAGTCGGGGAGATGCGGGGCGAGTTTTTCCAGGAACTGACCGCTGAGCGTCGCGCGGCTTCGGTCGACGGAATCCTGACGGATCTCCTTTTCCCGGTCGCGGAAGTCGAGTTCCATCGTCCGGCGCGTGAGAGCCCGGCCCGCCACGAAGCCGACCGCGAGCCCGAAGGCGATGGCCAGGATGGTCAGGGCGAGTGAGAGGATGTCCATGCGGGGCCTCGAGGGCGGGCTCGCTCATGAAGCCGCCGGCGGGATCCGTAAAACAACCCGCCGGCTCAGTCGCGGTGGTCCTGCAGCGTCCGCACGTCCTCGATCAGGCGCTTGCCGGCGGCCACCTCGTCCACGGAATGGATGACCGCCCCCAACTCCCGGAGGACCGCCTCGACCGCCTCGTAGCCGATTGACGTCCCTTCGATCGTGACCTTGACCGTCTCCGTCTCCTGGTCGACCTCGTCGAGGCTGCAGTTGACGCCCTCGACGCCCTTGAGGGAGCTCAGCCGCTGGGAAAGCTCGATCAGGGACGGTTTGTGGGGCTTCAGCACGTCGAGGACCAGGCGCTTGACTTCCGTCACGGGGCGGTCTCCGAAAGAGGGCTCTCGATGGAGGCCTCCGCTATTAAACGTTGTGACCCGCTGCGGCGACCGCCATCGATCACGCCGTCGTAACCTCGGCGCCCCCCGCGCGGACGATCATCGTGTGCTCCGTCTGGGCCACGATCCCTCGGCCCACGTCGAGCAGCACAGGGTACGTCATCACGGCACCCGTCCGCAGGAGCTGGTTGAGGAGCGCGGGCGCCTTGGGGTCGAGGGCGTGCGCCCACCGTTCCGCGAACGGGAGGCCTTGGAACTCGGTGACGAGCTGGGCCAGGAAGTCGGTGAGACCCGAATCCCGGAGGGGCTTGGGCCGAAGGACCCGGTAGATGTTCCCCGTACTGTGTCCGTCCACCTCGCCCGCGCCGGACGAGGAGAACGGCTCAATAGCCACGACCTCGCCCTCGTCAAGGGTGTCGTGACCGTGCGGGATGTTGGGCACGCTCTTCCCCGCATGGAGGACGTAGCGCTCGATCGTGTGGCCCGTGAGGTTGCGGATGGGCTTGTAGCCGTTGGCCTCGATCGCGCGGCGTATGCCCTCGCCGAGCAGCCGGGTCTCCACGCCCGGGTGAACGGCCTCGATGGCGGTCTGCAACGCGAGTTCGGAGGCCTGGATGAGCCGTGACCAGTTGCGCGTGCCGACCTCGACGGTCACCGCGGTGTCCGCGATCCATCCGTCCTTCTGCGCGCCCAGATCCAGCTTGACCACGTTCCCGTGCTGGAAGCGCAGGCGGTCGTCGTGGGTCGGGGAGTAGTGGGCCGCGATGTCGTCGATCGAGATGCAGGTGGGGAAGGACGGACGCAGACCCCGCTTCCGCATGAGGCCCTCGACCTCTTCCGCGACGTCGAGCAGGAGGACGCCGTCCGCGACGAGCTCCGCGGCGCGCTCCTTGGCCTCCTTGGAGACGCGTCCCGCCTCAAGGAGCGCGGCTCGCACGCCGGGGTCCATGCTCACGCCCTCGTTGGAAGGGCGCCCTGTCTAAGGACCTTTGCCTTCGGACCCGACAGGTCCACCACGCTGGACTCCGCGCCGAGAGGCGCAGGCCCCGCGTCGATGTAGAGGTCCACGGCGTCTCCCAGCTCGGCCTTCGCCTCGTCGCACGTGGTCGGCGAGGGTTGCCCATGCCGGTTCGCACTCGTCGTCGTGATGGGACCGCAGGACCTCGCGAGGAGCCTCGGGATGGGATGATCCGGGATGCGGAGGCCGATCAGACCCTGCGGGTTGACGAGCGCCGCGGGCGCCTCTCGCGTCGCCCTCAGGACCACGGTAAACGGCCCGGGCAGGTTCTTGCGGCAGAAATTCTCCGCCAAGGGTGTGCGCATCCCGAAGCGGAAGATGTCCTCGACGTCGGCCACGGCCATGGAGACCGCCAGCTCCCTCGGGCGTGCCTTCGCGGCATAGAGTCGATCGACGGCCTTCGTCTGGAACGGGTCCGCGGCGAGGCCGTACACGGTGTCCGTGGGATGGACGACCAGCCCGCCGCCGCGCAGGCAGGAGCGGATACGGTCGATCGCGGACGCGTCGAGCACGTACTTTGTCCCGATGCAGACCGCGGGAATGGTCGCGGACACGGGCCGCCCCAAGGTCCGCGGGGGATAAGGCCTTTCGCGCTCAGAGGTAGAGGAGGTAGTACTCGCCCGGCTTCCGCGGCCCCGGAGGGAAGTACGAGTCCAGATGCATGCCCCGCGCGGACAACGCCTTCTCGATCATCGCCTTCGTGAACGGCGCGGACTCCGCGGAGGAGCGCAGCGTGTCCAACGGGACGAAGGCCGCGGCGCTGACCTCCTGGGCATCCGGGACCGGCTCGCCCGACGCGTAGTCCATGCGGAAGACGAGGAACGTGTCGTTCACATCCGCGGTCACGCGGTTCCGGACCGCGAGGAGACGTCCCGCGCGCCCTACGATCGCGGTCTCTTCCTTGACCTCGCGCTCGAGGGTCATCACGACGGACTCGTGGGGCTCGACGTAGCCCGATGGGATCGTCCACATCCCCTTCAGCGCCCCGTACGTGCGCTTGACGACCAGGAGACCGCCGTCGCGGACCATGATGGCACCGACGCCCACCGTGATCGGCAGCGTCGCGACGTTCACGGACATGGTCCGGCCAAAGCGAGACCCGGAAATGACGTTTGTCCTCCCGCACCGAGGAGGCCCGAGCTCAGACCAAGGCCTTCATCGCCGCCACCAGGCGGTCGACAATCTCGGGCTCCGCCTGGGTCCCCATGGTCCCAATCCGGATCGTCTTGCCGCGGAGCGGCCCGAGCCCTCCGGAGATGAAGATATTGTGCTTCTCCCTGAGTCCCTGGACCAGGGCAGCGGCGTCGATGCCCGGAGGCGGACGCATGCAGGTCACCGTGTTCGAGGCCAACTCGGGCGCAGCGACGGCATCGAAGCCGAGGTCCTCCAAGCCGCTTCGGAGGCGCGCGGCGGCGCGGGCATGGCGGCCAAACCGCGGCTCCAACCCCTCCTCCTTCACCAGGAGCAGGGCGCGGCGGACCGCGTAGAACAGGTTCGAGGAGATCGTGGTGGGTGTCGGATGCCAGTCGCCCCACTCGCGCTGGTACTTGTCCCAGGTGAAGAGATTCAGGTACCAGCCCTCCACCGTCGTGGGATCCGTGGCCTCCCACAGGGAGGACGCGACCAGGATCGGGGAGATCCCCGCGGGCGCGGCAAGGCACTTCTGGCTCGCGCTGAACGCGGCATCGATCCGGAGACGACCGCCCGCGAACGGGATGCCGCCGAGAGAGGACACCGCATCGACGAGGACGAACGCGTCCTTCGCGTGGGCCAGTTCGACGACCTCCTCCATGGAGTTTGTCAGACCCGTCGAGGTCTCGTTGTGGATGAACGCGACCGCCTTCGCAGGCCGCGAGAGCGCCGTCTTCAGCCGGGCCAGGTCGAGGCCCGCGCCCCATGCGGAGTGCACGACATCCACCTCGACGCGGTGGGTCGCGAGGACTTCCGCGAGCCGTTCTCCGAAGAACCCGTTGTCGAGGACGATGACCCGATCCCGGGGCCGGAGAAACGTGAACGCGAGGGACTCGAGGGCCACATGGCCAGGACCCAGCATCGGGAACACCCGGCCTTTCGGCGCCTCCCAGAGGAATCGCATCAGGTCCTGGGTCTCGGCGAACGCCTTGATCCACGCGTCGCCGTAGTGGGGGAGCGCGGGCTTCGCGAGTTCCTCCTGCACGAGGGGATGGAGAGGGACCGGCCCGGGAATGAGGAGGAGCCCCGTGTCCACGCGACGTACACGGGCAGGACGATACTTCAACCTGTCCCGACACGGCGTGACACGCGGGGCCTCAGTCGCGAATGCCTTCCTCGGAGACCGTGAAGACCGCCTCGGCCTCGGGCATGTTCGGGGAGTCGATCAATCGCGCGATGCGCTTGCCGCCCTTGGACTTGCGCAGGTAGACGCGGAAGGTCGCGCTGTGCCCGACGATGTGGCCGCCGATGGGTCGCGTGGGGTCGCCGAAGAACGCGTCCGGCTTCGCCGCCACCTGGTTTGTCACGTAGATCGCGGCGTTTTGGACGTCCCCGAAGCGCATGAGCTCGTGGATGTGCTTGTTCAGGAGCTGCTGGCGTTCCGCGAGCACGCCGCGGCCGATGTACTCCGCGCGGAAATGGGCCGTGAGGGAGTCGATCACGACGAGCCGGACGGGGAAGTCCTTCGTCATCTCGTGAGCCTTCTCCATGAGGAGCATCTGGTGGTGGCTGTTGAATGCCCGCGCCACGTGGATGCGCTTCAGGATCGCCTCGGTGTCCAGTTCGAGCGCCTCAGACATCTGGCGGATGCGCTCGGGACGGAACGTGGACTCCGTGTCAATCCAGACCGTGTCGCCGTCCAGGCCACCCTCGTCCTCGCCGCGGGTCACGTTCACCGCAAGCTGGTGGCCCAGCTGGCTCTTCCCGCTGCCGAACTCGCCGAAGCACTCCGTGATTGCCTGGGTCTCGAGCCCGCCGCCGAGGAGCTCGTCGAAGGCCTTCGAGCAGGTCGTCAGCTTGGCGACGCTCTTCCGCCGCTCCAGGATGACGTCGCCCGTCTCGAAGCCGCCCACGTCGACCGCTTCGCGCGCGGCGGCGATGATCTTCTGCGCAACGTTCGTTCCGATCTCCGTGGCCTCCGCGACCGAATCCGGGGTCGCGACCGCGAGGCTCATGAGGTCCGTGTACCCGGCCTCGCGGAGCTTCTCGGCCGTTGCCGGGCCCACGCCGTTGAGGTCTTCCACCGCTTTCACTGAGGTGGCCACCTTGTCACCTGGCTTGTCATCCTTGACCATACATAAGAGGGTAAGACGGGGAGATGGGTGAAACTATCGTCTTCGGGAGGGCCGTCTCCCGAGGTTTACCGGGCACCCTTTTATCGTCGCGTGCCTTTGCGGCTCCACCCATGCCCGTGCGCCTCTCCTTCGACCGCGTCGCGGCGACCTACGACGAGACCCGGGCCCTGTCTCCCAAGGTCATGGCCCACGTCCTCGGGATCCTGGTGGATCAGCTCCTGGGCAAGCATGTCCTCGAGGTCGGCGTGGGAACGGGCCGCTACGCGGTCCCGCTGCAGAAGAGCGGCATCGACGTGGTCGGCGTGGACATCTCCCACAAGATGGTCGAGCTGGGCCTGGGCAAGGGCCTGCGGAACGTGGTCCTCGCGGACGGCGCCCGCCTGCCCTTCACCGCACGAGGGTTCGACCTCGCGACCACGAACCACGTGCTCCACCTGGTCCCGGATTGGCGGGAGGTCCTCCTGGAGATCGTCCGCGTGACCCGGGACAGCTACTTCAGCATCCTCGAGCGCTCGGGCCGCACGACGAACCTGCACCGGGAGTACGACCGCCTCGCCGCGGACGCGGGCTACACGTGGTCTCCGCCCGGGCTCCACGAGCGGAACCTGCCGGACATCCTGCCGCCCGACCTGGTCATGCCCGTGGGACCGTTCGAGGACGTCGTGCCCGCAGACCTCATCCTCGAGGGGCTCGAGCAACGGTCCTTCTCCTCGCAGTGGGGCACGCCGGAGAAGATCCACCGCCAGGTCATGCGGGAGCTGCGCCACCGGTGGAGCGGGCACGAGTTCAAGCACACGTACAGCCTGGAGATCAGTTTCTGGCGGGTCGAGCACCTGGCGGAGCTCGCGAGGAAGCCGGCTCAGAGATCGTGAGGCGCCCCGGCGAACGCGACGAGGGCGTCCTTCTCGAGGAAGTGCAGGGCGCCGGGGACCACGAGGCTGTGGAGGGGCGGCCCCAGGTCCCGCTTGACCAGGTCCGCCGCGGCGCCGGAGACCACACGGACGTCAGGGGAACCCACGCGGCTCAGGACGCAGACGAGGGTCCGGGGACCGAATTCCGCGGCGGACGCGTCCTTCGCCATCGCCAACAGGGAGCCGATGGCTTCCTTGGGGTCCAGGAACGTCCCGTCCTCGCGGAGGTCGAGCAGGACCAGGGTGTGCAGGCCCGCGTGACGGTTCTCCAGATTGGGGTCCAGGGGGCTCGTGGGGTGGAACCCGGGCGAGGGGAACGGGACGGTCGTCGTCCGGCCGAACTTGTACGCCTGGAGGCCCAGGGTGCCTGCCGCGGCCGTGAGAATGGAAACCCCGTGTACAATCCGCGTGGGGATGCCGGCCGCCGCGGCTCGGAGGCGGAGGTCGACGTGGGTCGTCGCCGCCATGGGGTCCCCCGCGACGAGGAAGGCCACCCGGCGGACCTTCGCCGCGTCAAGGATCTCCGTCCCGCGTTCCACCTGCTCCCGGGACAGGCGCCGGACGGGCCTTCCCACGAGGGCTTCCACGGACGGGAGCCGGGCGCCCATGAGGGCAGACGTGTAGAACTCCGCGAACACCAGGTCCGCGGCGTGCGCCTCCTCCAGGCCGCGCAGGGTGATCCCCTTCTCGTCGTGAAGACCGAGCCCGACGAACACGAGTTCCCCCATCCCGCGACGGAACCGTCCGGGCATCCATGAAGCTTGGCCTCGCCTCGCCCGAAAGCTCTTCATAGGCTCCGACCATGGCTCGGCCGTGCGGTCCTGGTGCGTGGTCGTGCCGCGGGAGCGAGGCGAGGAGGTCCGCCGCGCACTCAAGGATCGTGCGGCGCTCCAGAAGCACCTCAAGGTGCAGGAGGCCGAGGGCCGCCTGCGGATCCCGACCTCCCAGCGCGTGGACATGGGCTGGCCCGCGGAAGAGCGGGAGTTCGAGGAAGCGTTCACGCCGATCCGGAGCTACAAGGACGTCGTGCGCGTGCCCGACGCGCTGCGGCACCAGCTCCCGACTTCCTTCGACGTGATCGGGGACATCGCGGTCCTCAAGATCCCGGAGCCCCTGGCTCCGCACCGCGCGGAGATCGGTCGGGCGATCCTGGCCTGGAATCGAAAGCTCCGCGTGGTCGCCCAGGACCGGGGCGTCACGGGGAAACTCCGCATCCGCGATCTCGAGATCGTGGCGGGCGAACCGCGGACGGAAACCGACCACACCGAGTACGGCCTCCGCTACCGCGTGGACGTGGCGCGGTCCTACTTCAGCCCGCGGCTCGGGAGCGAGCGGTGGCGCGTCGCGGAGCTCGTGGCGCCCCACGAGGTGGTCGCGGACCCGTTCGCCGGCGTCGGCCCGTATGCCATCCTGATCGCTCGCCGACGGGATCCTCGCAGGGTCGTCGCCTCGGACGCCAATCCGGTGGCCGTCGAGCTGCTCCGGCGGAACGTGGCCGCGAACCGCGCGGACCGGGTCGAGGTGCGCGAGGGAGACGCCAAGGCCATCCTCCGTGCGATCGCACCGGCGGACCGAATCATCTTGGATCTCCCCCATTCCGCCATGGAGTTCCTCCCGACCGCCCTGGGGGCCCTCGCTCCCCGCGGAACCGTCCACGTCTACGCCATCCTGGAGGACGCGGATCAGGAGGACCGCGCGCGTGCCATCCGGACGATCGTGGAACGATCCGGGAGGAAGGTAGCTGCGCTCACGATCCACACCGTACGTGCCTATGCTCCGACCCAGCATCATGTGGCGTTCGACGTCACGGTCGGTCCCAGGTCACGCCGCGCTGCCCCTGGTAGGTCCCGGACCGCTCCTCGTAGGTCGCGGCGGCGGGAGACTCGAGCGCCTGGAAGACGATCTGGGCGAACCGCTCCCCGACGGGGACGTCGAGGGTCGCGTCCGATGCGTTGAGCGCCCCGAAGGTGAGGGTGCCGGAGAAGCCTGCGTCGATCATGCCGAAGGAGGCGAGGACGCCGCGGCGAGCCCACGTGGTCCGCAGCCAGATCTGGGCGGCCACGTGGCGGCCCAGGGTCACGGTCTCCCGGGAGCTCACCGCGAACCGGGTCAGGGCGGGGATATGGGCTACGCCCGTCCGGACACGTTGCCCCGAGGAGGGGACCGCGACTTCCTCGATGCTCACATCATACCCATTCGGGGTCAGGCTCGATTCCACGAACGGCTCGATGGACAGCTCGCCCTTCGCGCGGAATGCGAGGATGCCCGCGTCGGAGAGCAGCGCCACGGGGCCGCGGTATCCGGGCGGACGCGATAAAGACTTTCCGACGACACGAAGTGCATAGAGAACGCGAACGGAGCCCAAGCGTACTTACCCAAGGGCTTAGGGCGTGGGACGACACAATGGGCGTGGAGAGCAGAGCGTGTCGTCGCTCCTCGTTGAGATCCCGGCGGACCCGCGCATCTGTCGTCACGAGGGCATCGAAGAGCTCGGGCACGACGGGGATGCAATCTTCTACCGATGCACCGGGTGCGGGAGCATCATGATCGTTCAGCATGGACACCGCTGGATCATCCGACCCACGGACACGGGCGGACCGCTGTCCTTCTGACGTCCGACCGCCACCGCGCGACGGCAAGGTTTTTGGAGTCTCGGACCGTTGGCCGTCCGAGGTTAGCATGGAGGGCTCCGGAAGTGTGTGGGCTCGGCGGTTCATCGCCGCCGCACTGATTCAGGGCACCATCATGTTCGTGCTCACGGAGATCCTCCTCTACGCCGACTTCCCCTTCTCGGGTTTCATTTCTCCCGAGAACATCGTGGCCCAGGGCTCCGCGGGCACCTGGTTCACGGTCGGGTACCTCGGCTACCTGATTGTCCCGGTCATCGGCTCCGGGCTCAGCGCGTTGTTCTATCATTACCTCGAGGTCGTCATGGGACAGCCCTATGACAAGGGGCTTCAGTACCTCGCCTGGGGCCACCTGCTCCTGGGCAATGTGGTCCTCGGGGCGGGCATCGCCCTCCTGATGTACGGCGGCTACGTGGGCGGGGCTCAGCTGTTCCATCCCACGCTGACCTGCGTCGCGCCCTCCACGATCTCCGAATGCGTGCACGACCAGATCCTCGGCCCGCTGGTGCCCATTATCTCGACGTTGTTCATCCTGGGCTCCCTGGGACCGCTGCTGGGCGGCATCGGGTACGCCGTCCAGTTCCGGCGGGCCGCCGCGCGCCGCGCGTGAGCCGGGCGCAGCGCCAATCGGATTCCCCGCCTTCCCCACGCGTTGGTCTTCGCGGACCTGCCGAACCTTTAAGGGCGCCCCCTCGTTTGGCCGCGGGAGGAGGCAGGGACCATGGACTTCCGGCTCACCGACGAGCAGAAGCTCGTGCAGCAGACCGCGAAGGACTTCGTCGACCGCGAGATCATCCCCCACAACCGCGAGTGGGAGGAGAAGGGCGAGATCCCCCGCTCGTGGTACGGCAAGATGGCGGAGCTCGGGTTCCTCGGTGCGCCCGTGCCGGAGAAGTACGGCGGCGCGGGGATGGACTACGTGTCCTTCGTGCTCCTCGTGGAGGAAATCAGCCGCGGCTCGTCGTCCGTGCGGACCACGGTCAGCGTCCAGACCTCCCTGTCCGAGACCTCCCTGATGTGGTTTGCGGACGAGGACCAGAAGCAGGAGTGGCTCGTGCCCCTGGCCAAGGGGGAGAAGCTCGGTGCGTGGGCGCTCACGGAACCCGAGGCGGGGAGCGACGCGGCGAACCTCTCGACCACGTACCGCGAGGAGGGCGACGACATCGTCCTCAACGGTCAGAAGCGCTTCATCTCGAACGGGAGCATCGCGGACTACGTCCAGGTGTACGCCCGCAAGCTGGGCTCCAAGCGGCACGAAGGGCTCAGCCTGTTCCTGGTCCCCAAAGGCACCCCCGGGTTCAAGGTCACCCACGTGGAATCGAAGACGAAGCTCGGCCTGCGCGCGAGCCCGACGGCCGACCTCGCGTTCGAGGACTGCCGAATCCCGCGGCAGAACCTGATCGGGAAGGAGGGGGACGGCTGGGACCAGGCCATGAAGACCCTGAACAGCGGGCGCATCGGCATCGCCGCGGGAGCCGTGGGCGTGGCGCGGGCGGCGCTCGAGGCCGCGGCCAAGTACGTGCAGCAGCGGAAGGCTTTCGGCCGGCCCATCGGGGATTTCCAGCTCGTGCGAGAGATGATCGCGCAGTCCGCCGTGGAAATCGACGCGGCGCGCCTCCTCACCTGGCGCGCCGCCCATCTGCGGGACCTGGGCCAGGACAACACGTTGGAGGTCTCCATGGCCAAGCTCTTCGGCGCGCAGATGGCCCAGCGCGTGACGGACTGGGCGATACAGGTGCACGGGGGCTACGGATTCAGCGGGGAGTTCGACGTGGAGCGCCTGTTCCGCGACGCGCGGATCCTGGGCCTGTACGAGGGCACGAACGAAATCCAGAAACTCGTGATCGCGGAGCGGATCCTCGGCCCCTCCTCGAGGAAGTGACCGGCGCTCGGGCGGGGGACGTCGCAAGGTTCAAACCGCGGCGGGACTTCGCCCGAACCGTGCCCTCGGGAGAGGAGGCGTCCTGCGTCTTCTGCAAGATCGTGCGGCGGGAGTTGCCCGCGAGCCTTCTCGCCGAGGACGAGCACTCCCTCGCGTTCCTGGACATCCGCCCCATCAACCCCGGACACTTCCTCGTGGTCCCGAAGCGCCATGCGGCGCGCCTCCAGGATCTCGCCCCCGGAGACGGCGGGCGCGTGTTCGAGATGGCCCGGGGACTTGCCCTCGCCCTGTATCGGAGCGGGGTCAGGTGCGAGGGTGTAAACCTGCACCTCGCGGACGGGGAGGTGGCGGGGCAAGAGATCTTCCACGTCCATCTCCACGCGTATCCCCGGTTCGCGGGTGACGGCGTCGGCCTGCGGATGGGGCCGCGGTACGGCTCCATGCCCAAGCGGGAGGAGCTCGACAAGCTGGCCGAGGCGATCCGCACGGCGGCGGGTCACCGCTGAGCGAGTCGATCCCGGATCGCCGCGAGCTGCTCCGCGGGCAGCGATCGGGCCGCGGTCGGGAAGAGGCTCACCTTCTCCTTGCGGAAATGATCCCAGAGGAATTGAATCGTGAAGACGCCGTGGCGGTTCAGCTCCTGGATCGCGGGCCACCGTCCCGCGCGCACGTTCAACTCGGACCGGGCCTCCTTGAACTTCGCGATCTCCCGTCGAATCTCTTCGTGCTCGTACGCGACAACGTTCACGAGCGTGCCGAACCGCCCGATCGCCGCTTCGAGGGGCGGCAGCACGATCTCATCCTCCTTCCGGAAATGAGGCAGGAGTTCGTCTTCGAAGAACCGAATCGACTCGTCGAGGAGCTCGAAGTTCCCGTCGCCTGCCTCCCGCGTACGCATCATCTCGTCGAGGACGGCTTCGAGCTCGGTGAGCTTCTCGAGGAACTCCTCGTGGTCGTCGAGGAGGGGCTGGAATGGATCCGAGGCCTCGCCCATCGAGGGCACCCAAGTGCGCGGGGCCTAAAAGGGTGTCCGTTCACGGCGACGCGCGGGCGGGCGTCCGCGGGAACGGCACGGCGTCCCGGATGTGCTCGAGCTTGCAGATCCACTGGATCAGCCGCTCCATCCCCATGCCGAAGCCCGCGTGCTGCACGCTGCCGTAGCGGCGGGAGTCGAGGTACCAGTCGTACGCCTTGGGGTCCTCGCCCTGCTCGATCAAGGACTTCTTGATGACCTCGAGGTCCGTCTCCCTCTCGCTGCCGCCGACGACCTCGCCCACGCCGTCGCCCGCGATCACATCGAACCCCAGGACGAGGTCCGGGTGCTGCGGGTCCCGGGCCTTGTAGAAGGCCTGGGAGACGCGCGGATAGTGCGTCACGACGATGGGCTTCGATTTGCCCTCCGTCAGCGCGCGCTCCTCGAGGGTCCGGAGGTCCTTGCCCCACTCGATCTCGATGCCCTTGGACTTGAGAATCTTCAGCGCCTCGTCGTAGGTGAGGTGCTCGAAGGGCGGCGTCACCGCCTTCAGGAATTCGGGCGTGCGGCCCATGGCGACCACGTCCTCGGGGCGTTCCTCGGCCACGACCTGGCAGACGTGGGAGATTACGCCCTCCGCGTGCGTGAGGACCTCGGCCATGCCCGCCCAGGCCTGCTCCATCTCCGCATGCCAGTACTCCGTGAGATGGCGGGTCGTGCGGGACTTCTCGGCGCGGAAGGACGGTCCGACGTAGTAGATCTTCTCCATGGCCAGGACGAGCGCCTCCGCGTAGAGCTGCCACGACTGGGTGAGGTACGCCTTCTTGCCGAAGTAGTCCAGCTCGAAGAGCGTGGAGCCGCCTTCGCTCCCCGCGGGGGTGATCATGGGCGGCGAGACCTCCCAGAACCCTTGACTGCGGAAGTACTCGTGGACCGCCTTGAACACGCTGTCGCGGATCCGGAAGATCGTCGTCATCTTCTGGGAGCGGACCCAGAGGTGCCGGATGTCGAGGAGAAACTCCTCGCTCAGGTCCTCCTGGATCGGGAACTTCTCCGCGAAGTGCACGACCTGGAAGTCGGTCGCTCGGACCTCCCAGCCGCCGGGGGCGCGCTTGTCCGCGACCACGGTTCCTCGCACGATTACGGAAGATTCGATGAGTGCCTTCTCGGCCGCCGCGAACGCCTTGGGCGAGACGGCATCCTTGGCGATGGTGACTTGGACCACCCCGGTGGCGTCCCGCAGGACGACGAACGCCTTGCCGCCGATCGTCCGCGTTCGGTAGATCCAGCCTTTCAGCTCGACGGACGCACCCGAGTGCTTCCCGTGGAGGACCTCCGCGACGCCAACCATAGCCCTCGGCCATTCCGGTGGGTCTAGATTACTCTTTCGCGGTCCGAGCAACCGAGGGGCGAGACACGGGCGCAGGCAAAAAGACATGAACCATCCTCGCGGTGGCTCGGGTCCTTGCTGCGCATCGCGACGCCCACCGATTTAGGGGCCATCTACCGAATCGAGATCGCCTGCTTCAAGGAGCACCGATTCCGCAAGGACCACGTGGACTGGATTCTCCGCAACGAGCGCGCCGCGACGTTCGTCGAGGAATCGGCCGACGGAGCGGTGATCGCGGCCATCATGCTCCTGTTCGAGGTACAGTTCTGTCGCGTCCTCTCGATCGCGACGATGCCCGACCGCCGCAGGGAGGGCCTCGGCACGCGGATGATGCAGGCCGCCGAGGCGGAAGCGCGTAGGCGCGGGTGCACCCGAGTGCGCCTCGAGGTGAGCACGCGGAACTACGGCGCCATCGAGTTCTACCGGGGACTTGGCTACAAGACCGATGGCGTGCTGTACGGCTACTACTCCTGGGGCGAGGATGCGTACAGCATGGTCCGCTCCCTCGTGGATGAGACGGACGCTCCCCCAGCCAATTCGTGAGCATTGAAAAATATACTCAACCGAATAAAAATCGGGCGACGCGATCCGGAATCGGGCCGCCGGCCGCCGCCGCAAACGCTTAAGCCGAGCGCGACGTTGGCCACTTCCGCGAACCCCCATGTTGCCCGTGCCCACGAAATTCTTCGTCACGTCGGGGAAGGCCGTTTCCAAGGTCTCCGACCTGAACGCCTTCGACGAGGCCCTCCTGAACGCCGGCCTCTCGGAGCAGAACATCGTCTCCGTGTCCTCCGTCCTCCCCATCGGCATCCGGCAGGTACGGCAGCGGGACCTGCCGATGGGCGCGATCACGTTCTGCGTCCTCGCGCAGCAACGCGGCGGAGAGGGCGAGACGATCTCCGCGGGCATCGCCTACGGCTTCCGGGACGACGGTCTCGGCGGCTACGTCGCGGAGGGTCACATGCACGGTACCAAGAAGTCGCTCCAGGAGGTCCTGGAGTGGAAGATGGGCGAGATGGCCAAGATGCGGGGCATCAAGTTCCGCCGCCTGGAATACCGGATCGAGGAACTCAGCACGCCCATGGACCACTACGGCGCGTGCCTCGCCGCGGTCGTCTTCATGACCTGAGCCCATGTACGGCGTGATCGTCTGCCCGCGGTGCCGCCGGGCGAAGGGCGTGGACCTGAAGCAGAAGACGACCGCCTGCGCGTGCGGCTTCGAGATCCGGGTGGTCCCCGCGCGGATCCGGGGACGGGCCGCCACGGCACGGGAGCTCGCCCCCCTCGTGGGCCAAGTCAACGCGGAACTCGCGGGAGGCGCCAAGGAGGTCCAGAGGGCGCTGGCCTCGGCGAGGAAGCCGCGTCCGAGGGAGGTTCACGCGCGGGTGATCGCCGCCATCCCGAGCCGCGGAGACCGGTCCTCGCGGATCCGGGCGGCGGCGGTCGAACTGACGAATGAACTCGAGCTGTTCACGCGGGACGACTGGACGCGTGTCCTCGAGGGCCTCGGGCTGCCCGATGCGGAGGTCGCGCTCGCGGTCCTGCTCGATGCGAACGTCGTCTTCGAGCCCAAGCCGGGCTTCTACCGTGCGGTCGACCTCAGGCGTTAGCCCGTCGATCGCGGCGCTTCTCGCGCTTCATCTCCCGGCGGACGTCCTCCGGCAGCGTGGCGGGCAGGAGGACCGTGTACACGTAGTGGTAGAGGATGGCCGCGAACACGATCGACGTGACCACGGCGATCAGGCTCCAGGGCTCGTCGGCGCCCAGCGAGAAAGCGAGGAGCATGGCCGCGTGAGCCAGACGCACGAGGACGGCCTTGAGGAAGGGCCAAATCGTCTCGCCCCGGGACGCGCCGAACCCGATCAGGACCCCCGTGTCGGCCTGGATGAGACTGAAGCTTGCGGAGAAAAGCAGGTATAGGGCCAAGTTCTCGACCGTGTACAGGGCGCCGCCTCGACCCATGAACGTCAGGACGTCGGCCACGACGAGCATCGCCGCGGTCCCGACGCCGACGGACACGCCGTAGAAGGTTGTGTCGAACCTTCCCCGGTACGACTTCCGGTTGAGCCAGACCATCTTGAACGATTCCTCGAACACGAGGAAGGCCACGAGGGCGAGAATCGCGCCGAGGACATTCCCAAGGGGTTGCTCCTCGACGAAGCCGGCGACTGCGCCGAAGATCAGACCGGCGGCAAGCCCCCCAAACATGCGCCGGTCGTCGAAGAGGCGGTACTCCGTGAAGGGGATGTCGAACCGGCGAATGGACCAGTACATGACGCCCAGGGCGGGCGCGAGGCCCAGGACGAGGGCGACGCTGAAGTCGAGCTGCGAGACCATGGGACGGCCGAGCAAGCGTCCCGCGCTACTTAAGCGGTCCGACCCCAGGGTTATCGCGGCTGACAACAGGGTGCGCGGCTTTATGGCCCGAGGCCCGACATGGACCGAGGCGATGCCCGGGAAGACAGCCCGGGCCCTGTGCCCCGTCTGTCAGGAGCCGATGCCCCCGGACGAGACGGAGTGCGAAAACTGCGGGGCCTTCGTCATCGACGAGGCAGTCGTCCGCCTCTGCCGAGCCCTCGGCATCCCCCGCGAGAAAGCCCTCGCCCTATTCGAGAAGGGGTTCCGCAACCCGAAGCAGCTCCAGGACCGCGACGTGGACGACGTCCTGAAGTCGGGAGAGAACGGCCTTCTGTTCCTCTGCACGAACTGCGGCGGCTTCGTGGCCACGGGGGATCCGAAGTGCCCGCGCTGCGGGGCGGAGTTCGAGCCCGAGCCCGTGGAACCGGTCCCCGAGAAGGATATCCTCGATATCACCCTCTGCCCCGTCTGCGGCGCCGACAACGAGGCCACGTGGAAGGAGTGCGAGATCTGTGGCGAGCCGCTCGGCGGGACCGAGGAACCTCCGGGGGAGACCGCCGCTCCCGCGACGGAACCGCAAGCCGCGCGCACGATGGAGACGCCACCCGAGCCCCATCCGGCCGCGCCTCAGGAACCCTCGGAACTCGACCAGATCGACGACATCCTCAGGGAGCTGGACCAACCTGCGAGGACGAAGAAGGAGACCAAGATCCGCCGCATCGCGAAGCGCGCCAAGGCCCCGAAGCCCCAGCAACCCGCATCGTACCCTCGGCCTTCCGCCGCTCCTGCGCCCCCGCCCGCGGCGGAGACGGTCGCGAGCGCCAAGAAGCCGCTCGAGCCGCCTCGGCTCCGACCGATCGCGCGGCCTCCCAGGACGCCAATCCGGCCCGTCCCGAGTCCGCGGACAGCCCCCAGCCCTCCCGCTCCTGACGCCCACCGCGTTCCGCGGACGCCGAGGGTGCGGCAAACCCCTCGTCGCGTGCCGAGGCGACGGTCCTCCGTTCGGCTGCCCTCCGAACTCACGGGAGGACTCCTTGTGGCCGCAGCGGGAATCCTCTACGTGTCGAATCTCGCGGGTGAGCCGGGAATCGCATGGAGCGTCGCCGCGATGGCCGGCATCCTCGCGGCGTACCTGGTCGCGACGGGCTTTGTGGCCCGAGGCGTGGGCCTGCCTCGGACGGACGCGATCGCCTTGCTCGTGGGGGCGATCCTCTCCTCGGCCGCTCCCGTGCTCCACCAGACGCTCGCGCCCATCTTGTCCGTCTCGGGCGCCCTGGGGCTCGCCTTCGCGACGCGACGCCTGCTCGCGTCCAAGACGCGCGACCTGATTGTAGCGGCGGCCGCGCTGCCGCTCGTCGCGCTTGCGCTCGTCGAAGCCCTCGGGTTTCCCTTCGCGGGGAGCGCCGCGTGGACGTTCGGCCTGGTCGCCCTGACGCCGTGGCCCGCGGCGGTCGTTGCCGAGGGCGTCCGGCAGCGGCGCTCCGGCTTGCTCCTGGGCCGCGAACTCACGAAGGCCGAGACCCACCTGAGGCGCCAGGACTATGCGGCGTCCGTCCAGGACTTCGACCGCGCGATTGCCGTGGCCGGGAAGGGCACGCCGGGCGAGGAGACGCCCTGGTACGGGAAGGGCGCGAGCCTCGTCCTCATGGGCCGGTACGAGGAGGCCCTCAGGGTCATCGACAAGGCGCTCGACCTGAATCCGCGCAACGAGGTCGCGTGGCTGAACAAGGGGAACGCCTTGACCAAGATGGGGCGCTTGATTGACGCCCTCCGCAGCTTCAACGCCGCCCTCAAGGTCAACCCGAGGTACGAGGTCGCCTGGAACAACAAGGGCAACACGCTCGCCCGGCTCGGGCACTTCGAGGAGGCGCTCGCGTGCTACGACCGGGCTCTGGAGATCGATCCCGGGTACCGCGGGGCGTGGGTGAACAAAGGCTACGTGCTGACGAAGCTGGGCCGGTACGACGAGGCGACCTCCTGCGCGGACCGCGCGCTGCGCCTGAACGATCGCGCGGCCACGGGGACGGGCTGAGTCGTCGGAACTTCGACAGGTGTTCCATTTTCTTAATATGCCTCCAAGTCGAACGGGTAGGCGACCCGTGATGGAGGACAAGGCGTGCAACCCATCGTGGACAAGGTGACCCTGGACCGCCTGAAGGACCGAGACCTCCAGGTCAGCTTCCTGTGCCCCTATTGCAAGTCCACGCGGATCTCTTTGGACTCGTCCCGCTCCGCGGACACATGGAACGGGATTGACTGCCCGAAGTGCGGGGCGCACCTGCTCCTCGACAGCGTGAGCGTCGTCATGATCAAGGACGCCGTCGTCACGTCGCGCGCCTGATCACTCGGGCCCGAGCATGAGGGCTGCGAACACCTTGGCGTCCGCGACGAGGTTGTCCACGCGGCTGTACTCGTTGATCCCGTGCCCCGTCTCGTCCGTGGTCGACCACACGGCACACGGGAACCTCTCCTCCCGGAGCGGCCCCGCCACGGTGCCACCGCCGATCCCGACGGGCTTTGCCCGGAGGTTTCGCACCTTCTGGAGGACCCTCAGGAGCTCCCGCACGATCGGCGCGTCCGCGGGGGTGGGCGGGCTCGACTCCTGGTTCGTGACCTCAATCTTCACCTGGACGCCGAAGGTCTGCATCGTCTGCGCCGCGAGCTCCTGGACCGCGGCGACGACCTCTTTGGGCGCGTAGCTGGGGAGGACCCGGCAGTCGAAGTAGAAGACGTCCTCGCCGGGGATCGTGTTCACGTTGGGGACGTTGGGCTCGTGCTTCGTGGGCTCGAACGTCGACGCCCAGGGACGGAACAGGGGGTCCGTCGCCTTGAACCGCCGGGGGAGGTTCGCGTCAACCGCGGTCGTGAGGAACGCGCCGGCGCGGTGGGCGTTCACCGCTTCGTTCGGCAGGCTCGCGTGGCCCTGCTTGCCCGTGACCGTGATCTTGAGCCAGAGGAGGCTCTTCTCTGCAACCTCGACCTCGCCGCCGGAGGACATGCCCCAATCCGGGATGACGAAGGCGTCCTTGGGCTGGAACAGGTCCTGCGTGAGGAGATGCTTCACGCCGAGGGCGCTGCCCGTCTCCTCGTCGGAAACGATCGCGAAACCCAAGGCACGGCCGGGCTTCTCCTTCGCCTTGACGATGGCCCGGTACGCGGAGAGCACGGAGACGAGCGCCTGGCCGTTGTCCTCCGTGCCGCGGCCGTAGAGGCGACCGTCCAAGAGTCTCGGGTCGAACGGGTCGCACCGCCATCCTTTCGGATCGCCGGGCGGGACGATGTCCAGGTGGCAGAGGAACCAGAGGCGGGGGCCCTTCCCGAGGCGCACGATGAGGTTGGGACGCTTCCCACCCGGGACGCGCTTGTCCGGCGCGTCGAAGTGTTCGACCTTGAGGCCCGAGTCCTTCAGGAGGGTTTGGACCGCCGCGGCCTTCTTGCCTTCGCCCTCGCCGCCGTTCGTCGGCCCGATGGCGGGGATGCGGCACAGGTCGGCGAGCGTGGAGACCATGTCAGCCCGCATCTTGTCCAACCGGCCGAGGACGTCCTCGATAGGCATCGAGGTCGGCCATCGACCGCCGCTCGATAAAGGTTGCCCAGGGCTAGCGCTCTGCAGGCTGCTTCAGGTCGAACTCGTTGCCGTCGGGGTCCACGAAAGCGACCAGCCGCTCGCCCCAGTCCATCTTGCGCGGCGGATGGAGAAACCGGACACCGCGGGCTCGCATCCGTTCGTACTCCGACCGAAGGTCGTCAGTCAACAAGGTAATCCCCGTCGGTCCCGGTTCGGTCTTGCCTCCGAGGTCGCAGAGATGGATGCGCGTCCGCGGGCGGCCGGGCCCTAGCTCGACCCAGTGCCCCGGGCGATCCGGTGTGCCTTGGACGGTCGGATCCGGATTGGCGGCCGCGGGCCCAATGTACGCGACCTCCAATCCCAGGACGTCGCGGTACCACGCAATGGACTTCCGCGCGTCTGAGACGACCACGGCAATCGTGTCGACGCCCGTGACGGTCATCGCTCCGCCGCACCGCGACCGTACATCTTCGCGAACCACTCCATGACTTCGTGGTCCGAGATCCGGTCGACCTCTTCGTGGACCGCGAGCTCATTCTCCTCCTGCCACGCGTCCACGATCCGCCGGGTCTCGGGCTCGCCCTCGAACTCCGTGATCACGAACTCGGTCTTCCGCCGACGGGCCTTGAAGGACGCGACCATCTCTGTGCCGTCGAAGACCACGTAGCAGTAGCCGGAGTGGAATTTGTTCACGATCTCCTGACGCAGGTAAAGGAAGAGGTTGTCCATGGGCGTGAGGACGAACTTGCGCTGGAAGGTCGCCTCCTCCACGCGGTCCACGTCGTCCTTCAGGATCCAGTAGACCGTGCGCTCGCCGCGGGCCAGGAACCCCTTCGTCAGCCAGCCCTCGCGCTCGAACTCCCGCAGCCGCTGTCGGGTCTCGCCCATGTTGTACTCGAAGCGCGTGTACGCCGCGAGGGCTTCTGCCGAGGTCGCGCCCAGGCTTCGGATGATCCGCCGGAGCACCTCCTTCCGGGCCTCCTCCTGGGAGATCTTGAGGTCGGGGACCCGGCGATACCGATTCCCGGCGTCCCGCGTCACGTGGTTCCCCTGGTAGAGCTTCCGCAGGGCGTCCGCCGTCGAGGGATAGCTCAGGTCCGACAGCGCCATAGCGCGCTGCCGCGAGATCGGCCCCTCTTCCGCGACGATCTTCAGCACATGCTTCTCGTCCTTGGTGAGGTGTGCGGCCTTGGCGGCCTTGTAGAGCCGGAGGTCGTCCTCCAGCAGGTACGACCAGTACTCGGGAATCGCGAGTCCCTTCGCGAGTAGCCCCTGGCGATGAAGCCGCTCGAGTGGCACGAACTCCCGGACCCGGAGGCGGACGGCGTAGTCGGACCGGAGGCCCCCCAGGGCCTTCGCCGTCTCGAGGGCGTTCGGGAACGGTTGGTCGGGGTGGAGCCCTTGTTTCGAGAACGCGTACGCGAGGAGATTCTTTTTGTCGAAATCCCTCGGGACGATGGGACCGTGCGCGAGGAAATCGCCGAGGCGGACGAAGCCGGCGTTCGTCCATAGCGACACGTCCTCCGCATCGGGGACGTCCTTGCCCAGGAACCGCGTGACCCGCAGCACATCGACGCCCCGCACCGTGTAGAACTCCATCATGCGACCGAGGGCGGCAATCGCCGGCCCGAGCGCGTCCGGCGCGACCAGATCCAGCTCGCGCACCTCGACGCAGCCGCTCATCTCCCAGATCTCCGCCATGCCCGCCAGATCGCCGTCCTGGACGAGGGGGAAGAACCATCCCTCGCCGTAGCGACTCGCCACCTGAGCCCACAGAGGCTGGGTCCAGGGATCCAGGAGGGAGAGCACGCGCATGGAGTCCTTGCCGCCGTCCACCGGGGCCTTGCGGAGCCCCTCGAGCTCCGCCGTGAGGACGTACATCTCGGTCTCGCCCTTGCCTGTGATCAGGATGCGCGTGACGACGCCCTGCTCCTCGAGCCGGTCTAGGAGCACCTCGAGATCGTCCCACTCGAACCGCGCCCACTCCCGAATCCCGGAGAAGGGCACCGGTCCGTAGGCCGCCAGGAAGGCACGGACGAGCTTCTCGATCGCGTCAGGGATGGGCTCCTGCGGCGGGTCGTACGCCACGTAGTAGTTCCGCGCGGTCCACCCGTCGCCCTGGAACCTGCGGATCACGTAGACGTCGTAGTCGAGCTTGTCCAGGGCCTCCTTGACCTTCTCCTTGTCCTCGCGGACCCGGCCCACGATCCGGTACAGATCGATGCCGTCCGTGGAGCGGATCACATCGAGGATGCGGCGCTCGAGGTCCGTCAACGGGCTCCGCGGGAACGCCGCGAGGAACAGGGGAGCGTCCTTCGCGCGGACGTACCGCACGCGACCGTTCAGGAAGCGCCCCTCGAGAATCTCCCCCTGCTTCCGGCGCACGAGCCATTCCGCGTAGTCAAACCCGGGCGCGTGGTTCCAGAGATCCAGGATCATCCCGACCTCGAGGAAGCGGTCGAAGTAGTCGTCGATCGTGCGGATGTCCGCGAACTGCTTCTGGAGCAGGAACGACTTGAGCTGACCCTCCTCGAAGACCTCCCGCGTCTCCCCTTTCCGCTGAAGGTGCTGCAGGTCGCGCGTCATCATGTACTGGAACTCCTTGTCCACGAGGAAGTGGCCCGAGGTCACGAGGCTCTCCTTCTCCAGGTCCCGGAGGGTCTCCTCGACGAGCTCGGCCTCCAGACCCATGGCCACGGCCAGCTCCTGCGCCGATTGCGGCCCTTCCGCCTCGAGGCGCGTAGTGAGGAGGCGGTCCAGGGATTCCTCGAACTTCGCGCGCTCCACGTCGCGGTGGAAGTAGACGGTCTCCTCGACGCCTTTGCGCCCGACCGCGTACCCGCGCTCGAGCTTGCGCAAGGCCTCGTTCAGGTCGTCCTTCTCGAGCTTCGTCAGGCGGGCGAGCTCCTTGTGTGTCCGCGGCTTCTCTTGGATGAGGTTGAGGAGCTTCTCCTCGGCTGGCCGCAGGCGCGAACGCTGCGCATACACCGCCGCATACGTGGGCACGAGGACCTTCGGTGCCCAGTGCACGCCCTGCGGCGTCCACACACTCTCGACGAGTCCTTCGTCCATGAGCATGCCGGACCATTTGCGGACATCCGGAAACGACGCGGTCGCGTGTTCGAGCGGGTTGCGGCCCTTCTGCTGGAGCAGGTTCGCGTCGCCGACGCGCTCGAGGTAGGAAAGAATGTCCTCCTTGCGGGCAATCTTAGGCAGCTTCTTCCGGAAGTACTCCTGGACCTCGGAGGGCTGGAACTGGATCGCGGTGATCTGATCCGCGGGCATCACGCGCTCGAGCACCTTGCGGTGCAGCTCGCGGAGGAGCGCGGAACGGTCCTCCATGAGGACGAGGTCCGAGACGCCCTGGAGGACGACGTTGTGGGCGAACGGCGACGGGAGCCCGCTGAAGTCCGTCTCCTTCACGCGGACCTTCCCCGCCTCGATCGCCTGGAGCACCTCGCGGGCATGGTCCAGATCCATGACCTCGTGGAGGATCTCGTTGTACGTCTCCTTGACCACGGGGAAGTCCTCGATCTCGTGGAGCCAGTCGAGGACGCGCTGGGACCGGAGCTGCTGGCGGCCGATGGAGACCTCGCGGCCCTTGTAGTTCCTCAGGACCATGAACGACCGCGTGGCGCAGTGGCGGAACCGCTGCTTGAACAGCTCCGTGTTCTTGATCGCCTTGCGCAGGAGGTCTTCCAAGTTCTCGCTCGCCACGAGCCTGGCAAGGCCCGGAATCTCGACGCGCTTCGGGACCGTGAGCATGAAGTTGTCGTCCGTCACGCTCACGCGGACGTTCGTGTGCTGCTTCTCCGTGAGCGCGAACGCGTAGGCGCGGCTCAGAGCGTCGTTCACCCGCCGCCCGAAGGGGAAGTGGAAGACGATGTTCCGGTTGCCCTTCTCGTCGATGAATCCCTCGAGGAGCACTTGGTCGTCCGTCGGCAGATCCGCGATCAGGGCGCGCTGCTCCTGGGTGTAGGAGACCAAGGAAGTCGCGGAGCCCTCGTCGACGCGGTACTCCTGGGCCAGCCACTCGCGGGCCGCCTTCTCGCCGTCCTTGTCGATCTTCGCGGCGAGGTCCTTCCGGAACTTGCCTACCTGGACGGACAGGTCGAAGGACCGCGGCAGCATCTCGCCCGTCCACGACGGCACCGTGGGCCTGCGGCCGGAGGCGTCCTTCACGTACACGGACGTGCCGCGGGCGCGGGCGAACTGGTACGTGCGGCCCCCGAGGACGAAGACATCGCCGGGGCTCAGGTACTCCACGAACCGCTCGCTTAGCTCGCCGAGAGGCGTGCCTCGCTCCGAGTACACGTGGTACGTCCCCTCCTCGGGGATCGTGCCCACGTTCGTGTAGTAGATCATCCGGGTGCCCTTCTTCTTCCCGAAGCGGCCCTCGGCCTCGTCGAACCAGATCTTCGCGAACACCTTGATGTCCGGGTTGCGGGAGGACAGGTAGTCGACGACCGCGAGGAAGTCCTTCTTGGGCAAGTCATGGAACGAATAGGACCGCCGGACGAGCTCGTAGGCTTCCTCCGTGCCCCAGCGCTGCTCGAGGGACATCGCCACCAGGGCCTGCGCGAGCACATCCAGGGGATTCCTCGGGATGTCGACGCGGTCGATGCGGCCGTCGTACGCCGCTTTGGCCAGGGTGGCGCACTCCATGAGGTCCCACGGCTCGAACGCAATCATGCGGCCCATCGCCGTCTCCCCGTAGGCGTGGCCGGCGCGGCCGATCCGCTGCAGGCCCTTGGCCACGCTCTTGGGCGAACCGATCTGGACGACGAGGTCGATGTAGCCGATGTCGATCCCGAGCTCGAGCGAGGTGGACGAGACCGCGGCCTTGAGCTCGCCGTTCTTGAGCTTCTGCTCAACGTCCAGGCGCGTGACCTTGGAGAGGGAGCCGTGGTGGGCCTCGAGATCCTCCACGCCCCGCTCCTTGAGCTTGAAGGAGACGTGCTCGGTGCCGCTCCGGGTGTTCGTGAAGATGAGCGTCGTGCGGTGTTGGTCGATCAAGTCGCTCAACAGGTCGTACATCCGGGCGTTGGCCACGTCCATGGGCACGGCGGTCATGTCCCGGACGGGGCAGAGCACGGAGAGATCGAGCGACTTCCGCGTATCCACCTCGACGATGTGCATCTCCCGCAGCTTCGCGTCCTCATACCCGGCGAGGAACTTGGCCTCCTCCTCGATCGGCGCGATCGTCGCGCTCAGTCCGATCCGAACGAAATCGCGGCCCGTCTGCTCCCGCAGCCGCTCGAGTCCGACGGACAGGAGGGCGCCACGCTTCGACGAGCAGAGCTCGTGAATCTCGTCGATGATGACCCATTCGACTTCGGAGAACGCCTCGCGGAACTTCGGCGTGCTCAGGATGATCGCCAGGCTCTCGGGCGTCGTGATGAAGATATGGGGCGGGCGCCGCACTTGCTTCTGACGCTCCTGGGCCGACGTGTCTCCGCTGCGGACGGCGACGCGAATCTCGGGCGGGGGCGCATTCTGTTTGGCCGCCAGCTCGGTGATTTCCCGCAGCGGCTCCTCGAGGTTCCGGTTGATGTCGTTCGCGAGGGCCTTGAGCGGCGAGACGTACAGGCAGTAGATCCGGTTCTCCAGCTCGCCCCGGAGCTGCTTCGCGTACAGCTCGTTGATCACGGAGAGGAACGCGGTCAGGGTCTTCCCGCTCCCCGTGGGCGAGGACACGAGGACATTCTTCCGCGCGTGAATCACCGGGACCGCGTAGGACTGCGGCTCCGTCAGGCCGGCGAACTTCCCGGTGAACCAGTCCCGCAGGAGGGGCTGCAGAAGGGCGAGGACCTCGTCTCTCGTGACGGCCTTCTTTACTCTATGTAACATGCCTCCTCCTCGCGAGAGCCTCGGAAATCACGAGGTATAGGAGGTGCGCTAAAAAAGGCTTGCGGAAGGGGGGGCCGAACACGTCGTTTCTCTCGACGCGGATCCTCCGCGGCGCCAAGCCGGTCCGGCGGCGGACGCACTCGGACGATGCGTGCGCAAACGGTTTATACCACGTCACCTTTGAATCGGGAAAGGCCGTAAGGCGAAAGGCCCAGAGGGGGACTCCGATGGCCACGGAAGCGGACACGAAGGGGCGCGGGATCAGCCGCCGACAATTCCTCACGCTCGCGGGCGCGGGAGCCGTCGTAGGCGCCGTCATCCTCGCGGCCACGAGGCAAAAAGGCATCCAGGGCCTTCTCAAGTCCGCCACCGGATCCCAGACGAGCCAGGCCACCGCGGGAAAGATCATCCGGACCCCGTCGCAGCCTACCGGCCCGTCCTTCCTTCAGAGACTCCTGGGCGGCAAGCTCTAGACGGGCTGCCCGGAGCCCGGCTCACGCGTACTCGTAGAACCCGTGACCCGATTTCTTCCCGAGCTTGCCCTCGGAGACCATCCGCCGCAGGAGGGGCGCGGGTGCGTACTTATTGCTCGCGAAGCCACGCTCCAGGACTTCGAGAATGTTCAGGCACGTGTCGAGTCCGATGAAATCCGCGAGCTCGAGCGGTCCCATGGGGTGGTTGGCGCCGAGCTTCATCACCGTGTCGATGGCCTCCTTGGTGGCGACGCCGTCCTGGAGGGCCAGGATCGCCTCGTTGATCATGGGCATGAGAACCCGGTTCGAGACGAAGCCGGGGAAGTCGTGCACCTCGACGGGGGTCTTGCCCATCCGAATGCAGACTTCGAGGGCAATTCGCAAGGTCTCCGGGCTCGTCGCTTTGCCCTGGACGACCTCGACCAGCTTCATCACGGGGACGGGGTTGAAGAAGTGCATGCCAACGAATCGATCGGGACGCCGGGTCGCAGCGGCGAGTTCACCGATGCTGATGGACGACGTGTTGCTCGCCAGGATCGTCTGCGGCGCCGCCATCCTGTCCATCTCGCGGAGGACCGACTTCTTGAGTTCGGGCTCCTCAGGAACCGCTTCAATCACGAGATCGGCCTTCGCCGCGGCGGCCATGTCCAGCGTGCCCCGAATCCGGGAGCGGATGGCCTCCTGGGCCGCGGCGTCGAGCTCCCCCTTGCTCACGGCGCGCTGGAGCCGACCCTGGATCTTGGACAGTCCTCCCAGGACGAAGCGGTCCTCGATATCCCGCATGACCACGTCATATCCGGCCGCGGCCGCAACCTGAGCGATGCCGGCCCCCATCTGTCCCGCCCCGAGGACGGCGATCGTTCGAACGGACATGGTCGCGGCATAGCCCGGGAGGCCTCTTGAGCGTATGGCCCGGCCGAACTCCACACGAGACGAACTCGAGTACGTCAGGGCCGTTCCAGGATCATCGCCATCGCGTTGCCCCCGCCGAGGCAGAGGGTCGCGAGCCCCCGTTTCGCATTTCGATCCTTCATCGCGTACACGAGCGTGGTCAGGATGCGCGCTCCGCTACACCCCAGGGGGTGGCCCAGGGCCACGGCCCCGCCGTTCACGTTGAACTTGGCGTGGTCGATTCCCAACTCCTTCATCACCGCGACGCTCGCCGCGGCATACGCCTCGTTGTGCTCGATGAGGTCGAAGTCGTCGATCTTCATGCCCGTCTTCTTCAGGATCCTGCGCACGGCCGGGATCGGCGCCTCCATGACGAGCTCGGGCTTCACGCCGGAGGTCACGTAGTCCACGATCTTCGCCAGGGGCTTGACGCCATGCCGGTCCGCGGCGGCGCGCGACAGGACCACCATCGCGGACGCCCCGTCGCTGAGCTGGGACGCGTTCCCCGCGGTGACGACCCCGTGCTCTCGGAACACGGGGGGCAACCTCGCGAGCTTCTCCATCGAGGTGTCCTGGCGGACCCCCTCGTCAAGCTCGACGCGGGGCTGCCCGGGCACGTCGACGGCGAGGATCTCCTCCTTGAACTTGCCGTCCAGCGTGGCACGCGCGGCCCGGCGGTGGCTCTCGAGGGAGAAGGCGTCCTGGTCCTCGCGGGTGACCTTGAACCGCTCGGAGACAATCTCGCCCGTGACGCCCATGTGAAACTGGTTGTAGGCGTCCCAGAGCCCGTCGTGGACCATGGCGTCCAGGAAGGGAACGTTGTTGTACCCAATCCCCCACCGCGCCTCCTTGACGAGGTAGGGGGCGCGGCTCATGGACTCCATGCCTCCCGCGACGATGACCTCCTCGGAACCCGCGCGAATCGCGTCCGCGGCGATCGCCACGCTCTTCATCCCGCTTGCGCACACCTTGTTGATCGTCACCGCCCCAATCCGATCCGGCAAGTCCGCGTACAGGGCGGCCTGCCGCGCGGGGTTCTGACCCAAGCCCGCCTGGATCACGTTGCCCAGGATGACCTCCTCGATGTCCGCGCCGACGAGTCCCGTGCGCCGCACGGCCTCCGCGACGACGAGGCTCCCGAGCTTGACGGCCTCCACGTTTCGGAACGCTCGGCCGTACTTGCCGATGGGCGTGCGACACGCGCCGGCGATGACGACCTCGGTCACCGGGTCTCCTCTCCCGTGGACGGCGAAAGAAGCCCGCACTCTATTTAACATGTCGGCGGGGCCGCGCGACTACGTGCACGGTGGCTGTACGACGCCGGCTTATCCGACGCGCGCCGCCATCCGCCGTCTCGTCCTGCGCCGGTGGCGCGGGCGAGGTGCGAACGATGGGTCTTGGAAAGAAACTCAGGGCAAGGTGGACGGTCCTGCTGGTGGCCGTCCTCGCGGCCAGTGCCATGGGCGTGCTCACGCCCACGATCAGCAACACGGAGAATCGGACCGTCCAGGTGACGGGTCAGGCCATCACGCTGACCGTCGACGGGGTCCCGACGTCGGTGGCTCCCGGCGAGGTGTTCCGCGTCGTGGCGACCCTGGCGAACAACGCGAACCGCCCGGTGCCCGCGGTGCTCCGCATCGAAGCGCGGAATCCGAACAACACGGTCCCCGACGAGATCACGATCTACGCGGGCTGCGGCGCCGAAGAGGTCGTGAGCTCGCGCACCCTGTCGTACTACATCGGCTGGAACGGCCCGCTCCTGGCCGCGCAAGGCGTCTCCTTCCCGGCGGGGACGACCGTGGCCACGCTGACCGCGGCCCTCGGCGATGCGGACTACTGGCCCGTCGTGCTCCACGAGATCGCGGAGCGTGACGAACCCGGGTACCGGTCCCTGATTGACCCGGGCCTGAACGCCACCGCCGTGGTGCGCAACTCGGGATCGGACCTCCTCAAGGTCCTGTACTACTACGGCATGGTCAACGGCTCCGCGAACCCCATGGAGTGGGCCCTCACGATGCCCTTCACCGACCACGTCGTTGCTTCGGGAAACGGCGACCAGAGCGGCTTCCTCGTGGAGATCCACCCGCAATCCCGGGGAAGCTTCGAGTTCAAGTTCTGGGCCGAGCGCCCGGATGGCCTCGGAATCCCGAACCACCCCACCTACACCTGCGGGCCGCTGTGACGGCGGCCCGTCCCCCTTTTTCCTTCCTGCGCGGACCGCTGCCCGCCGACTTTATGAACGGCATGCCCGTTGGACCCGCGGTGGTACGTTGGCCGTCCCGCCGCAACCCGAGACGCGGTCTCCCTGGAAGACGTTGTACGCCATAATCTGGATCGTGTTCGTCCAGATACTCATCGCCCTGGTCGTTTTCCCCGGGAGCATCTACCTCCACGTCGCCCTGGGTTTCGCGATCGTCTTCCTCGCGCACTACCACCAAAGCCACATCAAGCGCATGGCGATCCCCGACCGGATCCGTCGCATCGTCCGATCCACCGCGAGTCTCGCGTCGGCCCAGTTCGTCCTCGGAATCTACGCGTTCCTCGTCGTCGTCCTCGGCTGGTCGCTTCCCGGGCTCGAGGTCGTCCTCGTCCTTCACCTGGTCGTGGCCCTCGCGATCCTGAGCCAAGCGTCCTCCGCCGCGACGGCGTACGACATGTGGGAGGAACGGGAGTTCGAACGCGTCGAGGTCCCGACCCCGAGGGCCTGAGGGCTCGGCGGCGGGAGCCGGCGACGTCGGATGGGGTGAGGGAACGGCGGAGGAGTCCGGTTCGGCGGCATGGGTCAATCGGGATGGCAGGCTCCTCTTCCTGGAGAAGACCGTCCGGACCGTGCCGTACGGATTCCTCGGCGTGGTCTTCGGCGTCTACCTGGCCCAGCTCGGCTTCGACCCTGTGGCGGTGGGCGTCGTCCTCACCCTGACGGTCCTGAGCAGCGCCTTCTACACGTTCGCCGTGAGTCTTCTGGCCGACCGGATCGGGCGGCGGAAGACCCTCGTCTTCTTCGCCCTCACCGACTGCGTGGCGGGCGCGCTCCTGTTCAGCTCGACGGACTGGTGGGCCCCCGTCTTGGCGGGCATCGTCGGGAACATGTCCGTGGGCGCCGGGGAGGTGGGACCCTTCCTTTCCCTGGAGCAGGCCATGCTCCCGCGGACCACTTCGGCCTCCCGAAGGACGCTGGCCTTCAGCGTATACAACCTCGTCGGGTACGGCGCCTCCGCCGTCGGCGCGCTGCTCGCGGGACTCCCGAGCTATGTGGGGTACCGGCCGCTGTTCCTCGGCTACATGGTCTCGGGCCTCGTGGGCATGGTTCTCTACGCGTCCCTGTCCAGAGGGGTCGAACTCGAAGGACGAGCGCAGCGGTCCGTCCTGTCGCCCCGAGCCCGGCCGATCGTGCTGCGCCTGTCCGGCCTCTTCGCGATCGACGCCTTCGGGGGTGGCTTTGTCGGGTCGAGCATCCTCTCCTACTACTTCTACCTCCGATTCGGACTGCCGATGCCTGAACTCGGTGCCATCTTCTTCTTGACCCAGCTCGTGACCGCCCTGTCCTTCCTCCTGGCCGAGCGCATCGCGCGGAGAATCGGCCTCCTCCGGACCATGGTCTTCAGCCACGTGCCGTCGAACGTCTTCCTGATTGCCGTGGCCTTCGCGCCGACGCCCGCCACCGCCGTCGCCCTCCTCCTGTGCCGCCAGTCCCTGTCCCAGATGGACGTGCCCACGCGGCAGTCGTACGTCATGGCGATCGTGGACGAGGAGGACCGCACCCCCGCGGCGGGACTCACGAGCGCGACGCGCACGGTGGCGTCGTCCATCAGCCCCTCGATTGCGGGATACGCGCTTCAGAGCCTCTGGCTCGGCACGCCCCTGGTCGCTGCCGGGGGCCTCAAGCTCCTCTACGACGGCCTAATCTACCGGAGCTTCCGCAAGACCCATCCGCCCGAGGAGAACGGGGAACGAGCCCCCTGAAGGGGGCTCTGCCGCAGCGTCGGAATCGGCGTTAGACTTTAGTAGCAGACCGGTCGTCGGTGCGCACGGAGGAGAGACACATGAAATGGGTGACCAGAGAGAAGGCCAAGGTGGACCGGATCGCGTGCCCCTGGTTGATCACGCGGTTCGTGGACCCGGAAGCCGAGTTCCTGTTCGTCCCGCGGGAGAAGGTCTTGGACGTCGCCAAGGCGGAGGGCGCCATCCCCTTCGACACGCCCGGCGCGGAGCTCCATCACTTCAAGGAGGGGGACGACGAGCGGTGCAGCTTCGATGCGATCATCAAGAAGTACAGGCTCACGGACCCGGCCCTCTTGAGCATGGCGGAGATCGTCCGCACCGCGGATGCGGCTCCTCGAAGACCGCGGCCCGAGGGAGCCGGTCTCGAGGCGCTGGCCCTAGGGTTCCGCACGAACGCCAAGGACGACTTCGACAACATGCGCCTCCAGTTCCCCGCGTACGACGCCCTCTACACATACAGCAAGCTCACGGTCGAGGGCAAGGGCAAGCTGGAGCACGCGGCCCGATGAGCCTCGAACCCCGCGGTTTCGTCGACCTCCCGGCACACCGAGGTGAGGGAGGCTTCGACCATGCGGCGATCCACGGCCCCGCGGGTCACCTGTACGTGGCCCACCCCGCGAACGACTCCGTGGACATCATCGATCTGCGGGAGAATCGCTACCTGCGTTCGGCTACCGGCCTGAAGGGGGTCGCGGGCGTCCTGGTGTCCGAGGACCGGAACCTCGTCTTCACGTCGAACCGCGGGGAGGACACGGTCAGCCTGTTCGAGGAGGGGAAGGAGGCCGACGCGGTGAAGGTGAAGGTGGGTCTGCATCCGAACGGACTCGCGTTCGCCCCGGGTCATCGCCTCCTCCTCGCGGCGAACGTCGGCGATCCCAGCATCCCGAGGTCGACGACGGTCTCCCTGGTGGACACGGCCGCGAGGGCGATGCTCGCCGACCTGCCCGTCCCGGGCCGCACGCGCTGGACCTTGTACGATTCGAAGACCCGGGCGTTCTACGTGAACATCCGGGATCCGCCGGAGATCGTCGTCATCGATGCGCCGCACCCGGACCGCATCGCCCGTGTCCTGCCCGTTCCCGCGGGCGGCCCCCATGGGCTGGACCTGGACCCGATCCGCGGCCGCCTGTACTGTGCGTGCGACGACGGGAAGCTCGTCGTCCTCAATCGATCCTCCGGCGAAGTCCTCGGCGAACGCCCGCTGAGCGGGGCGCCCGACGTGGTCTTCCTCAACGGACGCCTCGACCGTCTGTACGTGGCCATCGGCGACCCCGGAGTCATCGACGTGTTCGACACGCGGACCCTGGACCGCGTCGAGTCCCGGCCCACGGAGCGTGGCGCGCATACCCTGGCGTTCGATCCCACGCGCGACCGGGTGTACGCGTTCCTCCCCGCCAGCCATCGGGCCGCCGTGTTCGAGGACGTCGAGCCGGCGTAGGGTCAGCGGAGGTTCTCGGGAATCAGGCGCTCCACGATGGCCGTGTCCAGCCACGCGCCATCCAGCTTCCCGTGCTTCTCGTACGTCCCCAGCTCGGGGAAGGAGCCGTCCGGTTTGGGCGGAGTCCGCGCCTGCGTATGAGGGTGACGTCGCGAGCGGGATCAGGACAAAACCCGAAGGTCGCGCTCGAGGATGGCGGCCTCCTTCTCGGCCAGCTCTCCACGTGCGACGGACACCAGGAAGATGCCTTGGGAGGGGAGGATGGACTCGTTCACGCGGGCCAGGAACAGCGCCGTGTCGCGGAAGCCGTTGGTCTCCACGAGCAGGGACAACCCTTCGAGCAGGATGGCGGCTCGGCCGCGGTTCACCGTCAGAAAGTGCTCGATGGCGTTCGTCAGCCCGACGAGCGAGCTCGGCGGGACGCGGTCTCCGCCGGGTTCCGTGGTCAGCTCGAGGATCCGTACGCCCCCGAGTCCCTGCTCGCCCCGCACCCGGTCCGCATCGCGAGGCGTGACCAAGAGGCAGGGCACGGACCGGATGGAGAGCGCGCGGAAGACCCGGTAGCCCAGGTCCGGCGGCCCTCCTCGGATTAGGTACGACTGCCCTTCCTGCACGTCCCGGGGGAGCGCGACTCGCGAGGCGGAGGTCGGCGGGGGAACCCTCGCCCTCTCGATGCCGCGGATCTTGGCCTTGAGGCTCTCGTCATCGGGGTTGCGCCGTTGGGCCTCCGAGTATGCGTTGAGCGCCTCGGGCTCGCGGTCCATCCGGGCCAGGACGTCCCCGCGGGCCACCCACACGTCCCAATCGTTCGGAGCGACCGCCGCGAGCCGGTCGTACGTTTCCAGGGCGGCCTGGAACTCCCCGCGCTCCTGCAGGACGCGCCCGCGGTTCAGGAGCGCCGCGGCGTTCGTGGGCTCGAGCCGCAGGACCAGATCCAGCGCTTCGAGCGCCTCCTGGGACTTCCCGGACCGCCGCAGGGCGACCGCGCGGCCGAGGAGCGCGGTGCGGTGGTCGGGCTCGGCGTCAAGCACCTCGTCGAAGAGATGGAGGGCGTCCGAGAACTGACCGGCAGCGCTTGCGGCGAAGGCGCGCCGCAGGAGCGGACGCACGTCCACGGGAGGCGGGGGAGGAATCGCCTCGGCGGGAGGAGTCTCCAGGAACTCGGGCTCGGGTGGTGACGATGGCAGCCGGTCCAACGCCGCCTGCGCAGCCTCGCGCAGGACGGGATCCTCCAGAGCGGAGGCCATCCGCGCGAGCTCCTGCCGCGCGCGATCGCGAAGCCACTCCGCGTACGCCTCGGTCTGGGCGATCCTCCCATAGTCGGAAATCCGGGCTTCGACGGTGGCGTGGTCGGGCTCGAGCTGGCCCGGGTCACCCAGGGCCTCCTGCGATGCGGCAGGGGCGTGATAGGACGGCGGTGCCCGGGGACCGAAGTATCCGCGACCCAGGAGTCCCTGCCTCACCAGGAAGCGCATCGCCGCGGACCGGTCCCCCCCGAACTCCTTGGAGGCAAAGCGCTCCAGGGATCCGAACGTGGATGCGTCCCAGCCGCTCGTGAGGACCTTCCGACGCCGGATGCGGACCGGGGGCGCGGGAGCCGCCGAGTCGTCCTCGGCGTCCGATGCGGCGACCACGGCGACCGCGACATCGCCCTCCCCCGGTGCGGGTGCAGTGATTCCCGGTGGCAGTTGCGAAAGTCCGTCCGGAGCCTCTGCCCCCCCGAGCGTGCCACCCGGCGCGGCCGGGAGCTGGCTCCAAGGACTCCCACGGAAGGCGAGGAGATGGATGACCTCCCCGCCCAGGACCGTCCATTCCGCCGAGGAATCCGCCGCAACCCAGGTCTGCCGAGTCCCGGGACCCTGCGCGAGTTCGGCGAGACGGAGAAGCCATGCCTTCGCGAGCTCAATCGCCTTTCCGGCGATAACCTGATGCGTTAGGAACGTCGCGGCGGAGGACTCACCCCGGAGCCCGTCCGCGAGGTCCGGGGAGGCTCGCGCCCACGGCTCGGGGCCGTCGAACACTTCCATGGCCTCCACACCGGCAGCGCCGAGCACAATCATGCCACACGGGTCGCCTTGAATAGACGAAGGGGACGGCGTCGCGCTTGGCAGCGACGCGGCGGAGGATGCCATCCCGAGAGCCGCCATGAGATCGTCGGTGTTCCTGACCGAGGGGGCTCGGGTGGCGATGAACTCACGAACCGCCTCCCACACGAGCCCCTGGTCGCGCGACATCAGCGCCTGTCGGACGCGGAGAGGAGCGACGGACCCACCGAGCTCGAGGGGCGCGTGGGCCCGGACGGGGGCCGAGGCGTGAACGCACCTCACCTCCACGTCCACCATCGATCGGGGGTCCACGAGGACGCCGCGGGTGATGCCGCGGGACGCAGTCCCCTCCCCCGCCAAGAGCGTCCCGGGCGGGAGGAAGATCCGGCGGCGCGACTCGTTGCGAATCCGCACCCGGTCAATCCTACCCGGGTCGATGAACGAGACCTCGTCCGCCACCTCGTTCGCCAAGACGTAGCCTCGCGCGCCGCCACGGCCCATGAGGATCGACAGGACCACGGCCGAGCCGTCGTCGGACAACGAGGGCGTTCCAATCGACCGTCCGTCGCCCTCGACGATGCCCCTCGCGAAGCGCGCGAGGGGCGACTCCCCGGTGGAAGGCATCCCGGCCCTTCTTGAACTGGATCGACACCGTGTATATCCGGTATTTCAGCCTATCAATGTCAAACGACCCCGCGTTGACAAAGGCCGACGACCCCGAAACGTAGCGGGCGCGAGGGGATTCGAACCCCTGTCTTAGGCTCCGAAGGCCCATAGCCTAGTCCAAACTAGCCGACGCGCCCGGCCGCCAAACCGTGCTGGCCGATAAAAGGATTCCTCACCGCCATGCCAGACTCAGTCGCCGACGATTTTCTTGTACGCCGCGGCATCGAGGAGCTTCGAGAACTCCGCGGGGTTCGAAAGTTCGAGGAGGACCATCCATCCTGCGCCGTACGGGTCCTTGTTCACCTGCTCCGGCGTGTCGTCGAGGACCTTGTTCACCTCGGCGACCTTGCCGCTCAGCGGCGAGTAGATCTCGCTCACGGCCTTCACGGACTCCACGGTGCCGAGGACCTCGCCCTGGGCGACCGTCTTACCGACCGGCGGGAACTCCACGTAGACGACGTCCGTCAGCTCGTTCTGCGCGTGGTCTGTGATGCCCATGCGAGCGCGCTTCCCCTCGAGCTTGGCCCACTCATGGTTCTTCGTGTAGCGCAGGTCGTCGGGGATCTTCGACACAACGACACCGAGCCGCCACGAAGACTCCGAGCCGTTATGAGGATTTCGGGCTAGCGTCCTTTCCAGTTCGCGCCCCATGCCTGATGGACGAAAATCTCTTGGCTGCGGATCTTGTGGATGTGGTGCGCGACGATGGCGAGGAGGAGGACCGCGACGAGCCCCACGGTGAGGAGCAGGTACACCGGGTTCCGGGCAATCGACGTCAGGAAGTCGTTGATGGTCGTGCCCAGGTCAGCCACGGACTGATGCCTCGGCGAACAGGTTCCCAGGGCCCCGGAAAAACCTTTCTCCGTGAAGCCCGGATTCGATAATCAACTGCTCCAGCTCCCCCTCCTGGAACAGATGGTAGTACCGCGGAATGACCACGCCGTCGGGCATGGTCCAGGGGACCTCGATGTCGCCCTGCACCTCCCGCGGCAGCTGACGGCGCGCGTCGACCGCCTTCCGGAACCGCGGCTGGTCCAGCGCCCACACGCTCACGAACACGCGACCCCGCGAGGCCACGATGCGGCGGAGCTCGCGGAGCGCGCGGACCCGCTCCCCGACGGTCGGGAGATGGTGCAGCACGGCGACGCAGATGGCGGCATCCATGCACCCGTCGCGCAGGGGCAACGTGGTGGCCTCCGCCTGGATCCAGGCGATGTGCGCGCCCCAGACGCGACCGCGGGAGCCGCGACGTCCAATCAGGAGGAGGTTGCGGGCGAAGTCGACGGCCACGATGGAACGGCCCGTGGAGGCCAAGGTGCGCGCATGGCGGCCGTTGCCGCAGCCCACGTCCGCGATCCGCGCGGCCTCGGGCAGGGAGGATCCGAACTGGAGAACCTCGGGCCACGGCTCCTCGCGCGAGGCGGCGAAGGGCTCCGCGATGCGCTCGTAGGTCGCGCGAACCTCCGCCTTCGTCGCGAGGGCCACGATGCCGAAAGGCGCCTGCGGCCCGATAAAGGGCGCGCCTAGGTCTCGAGGGCCGCGCGATCCACCTCGGCGATGACGCGGCTCCGGATCTCGCCCAGGGAAGGAAGCTCGGCCGCTGGCTCACCCCGGTCCAGGTACTGAACGTAGGCGGGCTTCATGGTCGCCCCGCACGTCGGACACTTGCTCACGCCGACCTCGTACGTGCCGTCCTTGGGGCATCGCAGGGGTTCCTTGCGCGCGCCGAACTTGCCGCGCTTGGCCACGGGCGTTCCGTTGATTTCCACGATGTCGCAGGCGAAGTCGATCGTCGGGGCGTTGCTCAAGGACGTCCCGATGCCGAAGCCGTCGGCCCCCGCGGCCAGGAGCGCGGGGATCGTCTTCTCGTCGATGTTCCCGGACACGTAGATCTTGACGTCCTTGTGCCCGCGGACGTCAAGCTCCCACCGGATCTCGCGCACAATCTGCGGGAAGTTACCGCGCCGGGACGCAGGCGTGTCCAGGCGCACGCCGACGAGGTCGGGGATCTCCTCGAGGGCGAGCAGGGTCTCCGTCTTCTCGTCGTAGTACGTGTCCACGAGGGCGATCCGCGGCACGCGCTTCTCCAGGTACTTCTGGACCGCGTGGAACGCCTCGCGGGGCCCGCCCATGACGATGACCAAGGCATGGGGCATGGTGCCCATGGCGGGTAGGCCGAGGATGGACGAGCCCAACGGCGTCGTGATCGCGTCCAGCCCGCCCACGTACACGGAGCGCTCGATGAGCGGGGCGATCCCCGGGTGCATCCGCCGCACTCCGAAGGAGAAGATCTGCTTGCCGTTCGCCAGCTTGCGGAGGCGCGCCGCCTTCGTCGCGATGCCGCTCGTCTGACAGATCAGGCCCAGGACGGGCGTCTCGTACAGCGCCCAGTCACCGTACGGGCCCTGGAGGCTCATCACGGGCAACGGAACCCCCCGTGGGGTGCGCGGCTGGAACAGGGTTCCCTCCGGGAGCGACCACAGGCTCGTACCCTTGCCCTTCAGGAGATGGACGGCCTCCTCGACGCCGGCCAGGATGCCCCAGGGCCAGCCGTTCGGCAGACCGCCCGTGGTCACCTCCGCGTCCACGACCGTGCGGTCCTTCCCCGCCTTCTTGAGGACCTCCAGGGTCCGAAGGAAGTAGACGTCCGTGGTCTTGCCCGCGTGGATCTCGTCCTCCGTGGCGATGTAGAAGTCCCGGCCCCGGTCCGACCCGGTCATGGTGTCCCGGGCGCTACCTGCCTCGGGAGATATAGGTTTTGGTCTAACCTTCCGGGAGGGCCGCGAGCCGCTCGGCATACCGCACGAGGAGGTCCGCGGCGCGGACGGTCTCGCGCAGGGAGACCCGCTCGTCGGGAACGTGGATCCGCGCGGTCTCGCCGGGACCGAAGACGACGCACCGCGGGTTGTGCGCCGCGTACCACGCCATCTCCGTGGCGTACGCGACGCCGCGGATCTCCGTGCCTGCGAGTTCCTGCAGCGCGCGGACGTGGGCGGCGTCGAACGGCACGCCCGCGGGCGGGACCTCGTGGACCAGCTCGAAGGTCACCTCCCCTCCGGGCTCCTGGAAGGCGTTGCGGAGAAGGGACTCGACCTCGGACTTGGGGCTCGCCGGCGGGTGGCGGCAGTCCAGTTCGACTGTGCAGGCGTCTGCCACCACGTTCGGGGCGACGCCGCCGCGGATCTGGCCCGGGTTCACGGTGATCTCGCCGAGGACGTCGCGGGGGCGCGACAGGGGTTCCAGGCGGCCCAGGGCCCTCGCCGTGCGCTGGATCGCGCTGTCCCCGAGATGCGGGAGGCTCCCGTGGGCGCTGCGGCCATGGGTCGTCACGCGGTACCAGAGGACGCCCTTCTCGGATGCGATCACATGGAGGGACGTCGGCTCGAGGACAACGACCGCCGCGGCTTCGCGAACGACCGGGGAGGCGGCGAGCGCCTTGGAGGCCGCCATGGTGGTCTCCTCGTCCGTCGTGAAGAGGAGGGACACGGGCTTGCCGCGCTCGACCAGAGTGCGTGCCGCGGCCAGAGCGGCGACGCAGCCCGCCTTCATGTCCGCGCTGCCGCGGCCGTACAGGATGTCCCCTTCCCAGACCGCCTGCCCCTTCGTCCAGCCTGAGGCGACGGGCACCGTGTCGAGATGGCCGTTCAGGAGGAGCCCGCCCGGCCCGGAGGACGCTTCGATCGCCCCGAGGCCTTCGTGGACGGTCGGGCGGAGCCCGATTTCCTCCGCGGAGGCGCGTGCGGCCTCGAGGATGCCCGATACGCCGGTTTCGGCAGAGGAGGGCATGCGTACGAACTCGGTGAGCTTCGTATGTATCAATTCCATCTCGTTCATACGCCCCTCCGGTCCAGTTCGTTCTGGACAAGGACGATGGCTTGGTCCGTATGGACAGCGAGGGGGCCGAGGCCGATGACCAAGGCATCCCGCGCGAGGACGGCTCGCTCCTCGTCCGGGGTCAGGTCTTGGTTGTCCGAGAGCACGAAGGTCGCGTCCGCGGGAACCGGCGTCCCGCGGATATCCTTGCCGCCCTCCTTCAGGTACACGAACGTGGGTCCGAGTCGGTCCAGGGACTCCGGGAAGGAGGTCTTCGACGCAAGGATCCCGGGCCAGACCTCCCGCTCGACCCGGGAACCGTGCTCGAGCGCCTTGCGGACGAGCGCCGCATTGCTCCGCAGGTCGGGCTGATAAGTCCGGACCCGGTGGCCAAGAATCCGGACGAGCCGGGGCGGGTCCGGAGGACCGAGCAGCAGCAGGTCCGCTTCGGCGTCGCGGCGGATGTCGTGGGCCAGGAGGAGTGCGGCGTTCGCGGCACTCAGGAGGATGTCCATCCGGCCGGCGCCACCCGCGAGATCGTCCAAGGTGAAGTCGGGCGTGGTGACCGCGCGGTGCCCGACGACCAGGAAGCGGCGCACGCCTGCGGATGGAGGCAGGCGCGCTTAAGGCTTCAGGGGTGAACCGGGATCTGGCCCGCGAAGCCCATGGCCGCCATCCGGTTCACGATCTCGTGGAGCTTCTCGACGGACCAGTCGTCCTCGACGATCTTCTCGAACACACCCTGCGTGAGGAACGCGATCTCCGCGCGGTTGAAGAGCTCCATGTACGGGACGATCGCCACGCGGAGGACGGCCAGGTTCCCGGACGGGTAGATCTGGGCCTCCGCCCCGAGACGGTTCCCGGACTTGGTGAGCTCGCCGAACGGCACCATCTTCCGGACGAGGTACGCCTTGGCCTTGCTGCCCAGGATGGCCTTGTGGAGGTAGTATTGGCCCGTCCAATCGTGCTGCTTGATGTCGAACCCCGAGTCGATGAGCGCCTTCTCGTACGCCGCGAGGAGGTCCTGGATGCGGCGCCCGGGGAAGACGAGGACGGCTGTCGCTCCCGATGTCATGCGATCGGCCGGCAGGAGCCGCCGGAGACTATCAAAGGGAGCCCGCGAATTTCGTCATTGATACGCAGTCAGGCCTCGCGCCGGCGCCTCGACCGGCCGTAGGACTCGATGCGAGGACGCGCTGCGAGGTCTTCCAGCACCTCCCGATGGAACGGGACGAGCGGCAGCCGACGTGCCTCGTCCGGCGTTACCCACCGGACGCCCGCGGAGGCGTGGAGCCGCCCCTGCGCCGAACATGCGAACACGGCCCCGGACCACCGACGGTGGGAGAACGCGTGGGCGACGCGGGCGACCTCCCCGCGGACCGTGATCGCCAGTCCGGTCTGCGCAGACACGAGGGACCGGAGTCCCCCATGTGCGGCGGACCCGGAGGGAAGTTCGCCTCCCGGCAAGGACCAGAGACCTCCGAGAATCTCCCGACTCCCGCGGCGCACGAGCAAGGTGCGGCCGCGCGAGACAACGTAGGCAAAGGCCACCGGCACGGTCCGCGGCCGCCGCCGGGCGAGGATCCGCGGCAGGGTGGACTCGATCCCGGCACGATGGGCGAGGCAGAGATCGACGAACGGGCAGTCGGAACATCGAGGACTCCGCGGGGTGCAGACCGTGGCGCCGAGTTCCATCATCGCCTGATTGAACGGACCCGACCGCCCCACGGGGACGAGCCCGTGCGCGAGCTCCTGAATCCGGGCGCGACCGGGGGACGAGGTCACGTCGACCTCGACGCGGAAAAGGCGGGTCACGACGCGCGTCACGTTCCCGTCGACCGCCGGGATGCGCTCTCCAAACGCGATGGAGGCGACCGCTCCGGCCGTATACGGGCCGATGCCGGGCAAGGTGGCCAGTGTCGCGGAATCGGTCGGAATCCGGCCGCCGTGGTCGCGGACGATGGACTTCGCGGCCGCGAGGAGGTTCCGCGCGCGGCGGTAGTAGCCCAGCCCCTCCCAGGTGTGGAGCACGTCCTCTTCGGGCGCCGCGGCCAGCGCCTCGACCGTCGGGAACCGCTCCAGGAACCGCTCGTAGTAGGGCCGGCCTGTGGCCACACGGGTCCGCTGGAGCAGGTACTCTGCGAGCAGGATGCGGTACGGATCCGTCGTCCGGCGCCAGGGCATGTCCCGGTGGCCCGCGTCGAACCAGGGGAGGAGGAGCGCCTGCACCTCGCGCGGCGACGGGCCGTCCACGTTGCTGCCATGGCGGCGCCGCTACTTAACGAGCCGCGCAACCCGAAACCCTTTCCCCGACGGCCCCGGTGGGCCTGGGGATGAGCTACCGCGGATCCCTCCTGGCACGCATCGCCGGGACCGTGCTCATCGCCTTTGTCTGGTTCGCGTTCCTCTTCGTGTACGTGACGTTCCTTCCGAGCCCGAACATCGCGACGGACCTGACGATTCTGCTCGTCACGGGGCTCGCGGACGCCGCGGTCATTGGGCTTCTATGGCTCGTCTGGTTCCTGCGGGACCGGAAGGCCTTCTGAGGGTCGGCCTCACTTGAAGATCTCACCGGTCTGGCGACTCCACCACAGGAGGTCGAGCACCCCGAGCGAAATCCCGACGACGTGCGCGAAATCCTCCATGCGCGCCTCGATGGCAAGGTAGCGTCTTGGGGTCAGGGTGTTGGGCATGCGACCGATGACTCGATGGCGGAGCAGGTTGCGGAGAATGTGCCGATCCAGGATGGCCAGGTCGTCCCCGCGGCCGAGGTTCCGGAGGAAGTGGCTCGCCTCCTTGAACCCGAGACCGTCCACTTCGGCCGCGAGCCAGGCCCGGGCTTCCTTGGCGTCCGGGAACCGGTCGAGCGACGACTTCAGGACGGGACCGCGATCGGGGAAGAACCGCTCCCGCGCGCGGACGATGTAGGTGGCCTTGTGGTTGTGGAACCGCGTGCGATGCCGAAGGTAGCGAGCGATTTCCTCGGACCCCGCCGACCAGAGGAGCCCCTCCTGCACGAGGCCGCGGACCGCCGCGTCGCTGCTTCGTGCGGAGGACTGAATGGCAAGGAGGGCGAAGCAGAGCTCCTCGAAGAGCTGCGCATCCGTCCCGCGGCCGACCTCCCGGAAGTCCGCCAGGCGAGCCTCGATGGCTGCCTTCTTGTCGACGAGCTCCTCACGAAGCACGTCGAGGTACCGATAGCGAGGCAAGGTGACCGCGTACCGTCCGGGCTTTCATAAGCCTATCCGAGCCGGCCGATTGCGCTCATTCCACGCTCTGCCAGTCGCGCAGGAGGCGGATGAGAAGCCGCACGCCGTAGCCGGAGGCGCCCTTGGGCAGGTACGACTTCTTCGGGGAGTCGGGGCTGTCCTCGACCCACGCCGTTCCCGCGATGTCGAGGTGCGCCCAGGACACGTCATCCGCAAACTTCTCCAGGAACTTCGCCGCGGTGATTGTGCCCGCGGACCGGCCCCCCGTGTTCTTCACGTCCGCGGAGTCGCTCTTGATTTGCTCGCTGTACTCGTCCCACAGGGGGAGCCGCCACACGCGCTCGGACGTGGCCTCGGCCGCGCGCTCGAGGCGCTTCGCGAGCTCCTCTCGGTTGCTGAACATCCCGGCGGCGTGTCGGCCGAGGGCGACCTTCACGGCTCCCGTCAGCGTCGCCAGATCGACCACGGCTTGCGGCTTCAGGGTCTTCGCGTAGCCCAGAGCGTCGGCCAGGACGAGCCGCCCTTCCGCATCGGGATTCAGGACCTCAATGGTCCGGCCGCCGAAGGCGCGCACGATGTCCCCGGGTTTCTGGGCGCTCCCGCTGGGCATGTTTTCCGTGAGCGGCGCCAGGGCGACCGCGTTCACCGGGAGTTTCAGGCGAGCGGCCGCGAGGACCGCGCTCAGCGCCGCGGCGGCGCCCCCCATGTCGTACCGCATGAGCCACATGGGGTCCGAGCCGGGCGCCTCGAGGGGTTTCAGCGCGATCCCGCCCGCATCGAAGGTGATCCCCTTCCCCACGAGGACGACGGGTTTGCTCTTCCCGCCGCCGTCGTGGGACAGGACAAGGAAACGGGGAGGCTCGACGCTTCCCTTGGCCACCCCTAGGAGGCAGCCGAAACCCATCTTCTCCAGCTGCTTCTCGTCGAAGACCGTGAGCCTGGCCCCCGCCTCCTTGGCGGCGTCCCGGATGCGGTCCGCGAAGAGGCGCGGCGGCTTCGCGTTGCTCGGCGCGTTGACCAAGTCACGCGCGAAGTTGGTCGTGGTCGCGATGATGGAGGCCCGGTGAACCGCTTCGCGCATCGCGGCCGCGCGGGCCTTGTCCAAGTTCACTAGGGTGACGGACTCGATCTTCTTGTGGTCGTTGTCCGTCTTGTGTTCCGTGTAGCGGTATAGGCCGAGGAGCGTGCCTTCCACGACGGCCTCCGTGGCGTCCCCGAGGTCCAGATGGCCTACGCCTGCGCCGTGGACGACGGTCGCGAACGTCCGGAGGCCCATGTCGCGTATCTTGATGGCCGCCGCGGCCGAGACCTCGCGCACCCGGTCCAGTGTGAAGTCCGCGCGCTCGCCGAGGCCGACGACCAAGACGCGGTTCCCGGGAATCCGGTCGAAGGTTGGGAAGACCACGATCTCCTTGAACTTGCCCGTGATGTCTCCGGTGGCAATCATCGCGGTAATCTGATGGCCGATGGCCGCGTCCACGGCGCCCGTCGCGCCGCCCGGGTGGTTGACGCCCTCGAACAGATTCACGACGACGACTTCGTCCTCCCATCGGGCGATGTCTCCGACCTCGACGCCGATCTTCATAGGGTGACTCCTGCCCACGGGGAATCGAGCCGCAGACGTTAAGGTTCGCGCGTCCCCGAAATCTCCGTGCGTCAGCCTCAAGTACTGCCGCCCGCGTCCCTCCGGAGTCCCATGGTTCGGATCGCGTTCGTCTGCGTGGAGAACGCGGGACGGAGCCAGATGGCTGCCGCGTTTGCTCGGAGGGAGGCGCGGGATGGCGTCGAGGTCGTCAGCGGAGGCACACGGGCCGCGTCCCGGGTGCATCCCGCGGTGATCGAGGCGATGAGAGAGGTCGGAATCGACTTAAGCGGAATCGTGCCGCGGACCATCACGAGGGAAGAAATCCTGCGCTCGGACGTCGTGGTCACGATGGGATGTGCCAGCGGCGATGTCTGCCCCGCCACGTTCCGCGGGGATGCCGTGGATTGGGCGCTGCCCGACCCGAGCGGCCGATCGCTCGAGCAGGTCCGACGTATCCGCGACGACATCGAGCAGCGCGTAACGCGTCTGTTGCGAGAGGTGATCCGTGGCCGATGAGGCGGCCCTGAGCCTCTTCGACCGGCTCACTACCCTCTGGATCCTGCTGGCCATTGTACTCGGCGTCGGACTCGGAGCCTGGGTCCCAGGGTTCTCGGGTTGGCTCAATTCGATCTCCTGGTCGGGCGTGTCGATCCCGCTTGCCGTCGGGCTCATGTGGATGATGTACCCGCCGCTCGCGCGCGTCCGGTACGGCGACCTGCCGCGCCTCGCCGGGAACAGGCGGCTCATGGGGGTGTCCCTGTTCCAGAACTGGGTCCTCGGCCCCTTCCTGATGTTCGCCCTCGCATGGATCTTCCTCCCGGACCTCCCGCTGTACCGGGCCGGGCTCATCATCGTGGGCCTGGCGAGGTGCATCGCGATGGTCCTCGTCTGGAACGCGATGGCCAAGGGCTCCTCGGAGTACGCCGCCCTCCTCGTCGGCTTGAACAGCGTCTTCCAGATCCTCCTGTACTCCGTCCTCGCGTGGTTCTTCGTCACGTTCCTCTCGGGGGTCCTGGGCGGCCTGACCGCGGCGCAGGTCGTGCCCATTTCGGTTGTGGACGTGGCGGCCACCGTCCTCTTCTACCTGGGCGTCCCGCTACTCCTGGGGTTCGCCACCCGGGCCATCCTCGTCCGACGCCGGGGGGAACGCTGGTACGAAGACACCTTCATGGCGCGACTCGCGCCCACCGCGATCCTTGGATTGCTGTTCACCGTGGTCGTCATGTTCTCCCTCCGGGGGAACAGCATCGTCAACCTCCCCTGGGACGTCTTCCGCATCGCCGTGCCCCTCGCGCTGTACTTCGTGATCATGTTCTTCACCTCCTTCTCCCTCTCCAGCCGCCTCGGCTTCTCCTACGAGGAGACGACGACGCTCTCCTTCACCGCGGCGAGCAACAACTTCGAGCTGGCGATCGCCACGACGATCGGAGTGTTCGGGATCGCGTCGGGCCAGGCCTTTGCGGCCATTATCGGACCCCTCATCGAGGTCCCCGTCCTCATGAGCCTCGTGAACGTCGCGCTGCGATTCCGACAGAAGTTCCCGAAGACGACGCCCGCGGTTCCTCCGATCCCGGAAGCCGCGGCGAATCCAAAGTGACCGCGAAGTTCCCTGGGCCGCCTCACGTTTAAATACGGCTGCCGCCTGCGGCGCGACCATGTCCGTCGCACACAAACTCCTCCGAGCCCTCGACCGTGTCCGTCCGGCGCCGGTCGCCTACGCCCACTGCGACATCCCGTGCGGCATCTACGACCCGCACCACGCTCAGCTCGCGGCCCACACGGTCATCCGCATGGTCGACCTGATTGGCCAGCTCGAGAAACCCGGCCCCAACGCGACGGCCGAGCAGAGGCAGGAATACCACAACAAGCTCACGCGATACATCGCCACGAAGGAGCAGCACGCGGAGATCTACAAGTCCGAGATCCGCATCCTCTACGGGGACTACTTCAAGCCCGAGCACCTCCAGGCGTTTCCGTCCTTGCACGACACGATCTGGAAGGCCCTGAAGGCCGGGAGCAAGGGACGCCAGGAAATCAACCTGGCCGCGGCCGAGGACATGCTCAAACTCGCCAACGAGATCGCCGAGGCGTTCTGGAAGACGAAGAGCATCGCGACGTACCGCGCGAAGGCGCCGTACCCGACCGCGCGCGAGACCGTCTACCCTAAGCTCGGGTAGGCGCATCCGGGGCCCGTGTTCCCCCTCGCCCGCTTCCGCGTGGACGACCACAGCATGGAGCCTGCGCTCCGTTCCGGGGACTACGTCCTCGTGAGCCGCTGGGCCTATCGGAAACGCCCGCCAATTGCAGGGGACGTCGTGGTCTTGAGGAACCCCGAGGCCCCGGGGCAGTTCCTTGTGAAGAGGGTCATGTCGGGGGACGCCCTCGCGGGGTTCTTCGTCTTGGGAGACAACATGACGCATAGCCGGGACAGCCGTCAGTTCGGGATGGTGCCGCGGCACTTGATCGTCGGCAAGGTGCGGCTGCGCGCGAGGGCCTGAGGACTCAGTCCCACTTCTCGAACCGTACGAGGGCGAACCCGAGCTGCTTGCACAGGTTCTGGACGTCCTCGACCATGTTGTTGAGCCCGCAGATCAGGACCTGCTTGTTCGCGTAGTCCTTGAGCTCGTTCTGGATGATCTTCTGGACGTAGCCCACGCGGCCCTTGTAGTCCGGGGTCTCCGGGCGGGAGACCGTCGAGTAGTAGTGGAAGTTCGGGTGCTCCCGCTCCCATTTCAGGAACAGGTCGTGGTAGATCAGCTCGTACGTGTACCGCGTGCCAAAGACGAGGTGGAGCTCGTGGCCGTCGTCCAGGTGGTTCTGGAAGATGTGGCCCAGGTGGGAGACGAAGGGAGCGACGCCCGTCCCCGTGGCCACGAACAGAGTGTCGTACAGGAGCGGTTCTTGGAGGACGAAGCGCCCGAGGGGCGCGATGGAAGCGAGCTTGGTGCCCGGTGTGAGGTGGTGCAGGTAGTTCGACATGAAGCCGCCTTCGACCACCTTGACGCAGAGCTCGAGGTAGTCCTTGTTCTCCGGCCACGAGGCGATCGAGTACGGCCGGGAGATCTTCTTGCCCTCCTTCTCCGCGAAGATCGAGATGAACTGGCCCGGTTCGAAGTCGAACACGGGCTCGTTCTCGAACGTGAAGCGAATGAGATAGGTCTCCGGCGCCTTCGGCGCGATGTCGAAGACCTCCTGCACGATCGCGGTGTGCCTCCCGGATCGGAACTTGGGAGGAGCCTCCTTGAAAACGGGCTTGGCCTGGGTCGCCGCCGGGGCGGGGGCGGTGCCTTGCATCATGCGGAAGTCGGCACCGCCAGGTCCGATTTAAACGTTTGTCCGTAGTTGTCGTGCGCCGGAAACCGTTTAGGCTTTCCTCATTCAGGCCTACTTGGTTGTGCCGTCGATGATCCGCACGCGGTCCGTCATCCCGTTGCGCTCCTTCACGACGACGCGTTTCGCCTCGAGCGGGTCCAAGACCCGGCTAACCTTTGCCCTCTAGAAGATGCCCGACGAGGTCCTTCTGAATCATCGCCCCGCTGTGCTCGCGGAGCACCAAGTACATCAGCTGCTCATCCTCGCTGACGACCCGCGCGCCACACGCCGCTAGGCGCCAGCTACTGCATTGACCGGGTCATTACGGGCTCGCTTAAGGTCGAAGCGATCGGCGTTCATCACCTTGTTCCATGCCGCAACGAAGTCGGTCACGAACTTCGCTTGCGCGTCGGCCGAGCCGTAGACTTCGGCAAGAGCTCGCAGTTCGGAGTTCGAGCCAAAGATGAGATCGACACGGGTGGCGGTCCACTTCAACTCGCCGGTCTTTCGGTCGTGCCCCTCGAACATATTCTCATCCGAGGTCGCTTTCCACTCGGTGCGTGTGTCCAACAGGTTCACGAAGAAATCGTTGGTCAGCGTCTGTGGCCGCTTCGTGAAGACGCCATGTTGCGAATGTGCATGGTTCGCGTTCAGGACACGCATGCCGCCCACCAGAACCGTCATCTCGGGCGCAGTCAAGGTCAGCAACTGCGCTTTGTCGACTAAGAGCTCCTCTGTCGGCACGGTGAATTTGGTCTTGAGGTAGTTGCGGAAGCCATCCGCAACCGGTTCGAGATAGCTGAAGGACTCCACATCGGTTTGCTCCTGCGAAGCGTCCGTGCGGCCGGGCGTGAAGGGGACGGTCACGTCGTGCCCGACCTTCTTCGCGGCCTGCTCGACTCCCGCGCAACCGCCGAGAACGATCAGGTCAGCGAGTGACACCCTCTTCCCGTCAGACTGCGCGGTGTTGAACGCCCTCTGGATGCTCTCCAGAGTCGTCAGCACCTTGGCCAGTTGGGCGGGCTCGTTGACTTCCCAGCCCTTCTGCGGCGCAAGGCGGATGCGCGCACCGTTCGCCCCGCCGCGCTTGTCGGAGCCGCGGAAGGTGGCTGCGGATGCCCATGCAGTGAAGACCAGTTGCGAGACGGACAGGCCCGAGGCCAGGATTCTGGCCTTCAGGTCCGCAACGTCCTTGGCGCCAATCAGCTTGTGATTGACGGCGGGAACCGGGTCTTGCCAGACGAGCTCCTCCGCCGGGACCTCGGGTCCGAGATAGCGTGCGCGCGGACCCATGTCGCGGTGCGTGAGCTTGAACCACGCCCGAGCGAAGGCATCCGCGAACGCGTCCGGGTGCTCGTAGAAGCGCCGCGAGATCTTCTCGTAGATTGGATCGGACCGCAGAGCGAGGTCCGTCACCAGCATCGTGGGCGCGTGACGCTTCGACGTGTCGAAGGCATCCGGAATCGTCGCCGCATTGCCTTTCGCCGTGAACTCGTATGCGCCGGCCGGACTCTTCGTCAGTTCCCAGTCGTAGCCGAACAGGTTCTCGAAGAAGTTGTTGCTCCACTTCGTCGGCGTCGCAGTCCAGGTGACCTCCGGGCCGCCCCCGATCGTATCTTTGCCTTTGCCTGTGCCGAACCTGCTCTTCCAGCCAAGGCCCATCTGCTCGATGGGCGCTGCCTCGGGTGCCGGGCCGACCAGCTTCGGATCGCCAGCGCCATGGGTCTTGCCGAAGGTATGTCCGCCAGCGATGAGCGCGACGGTCTCCTCGTCGTTCATGGCCATGCGCTTGAAGGTCTCCCGAATGTCCTTGGCCGCGGCGCGAGGATCGGGCTTGCCGTTCGGCCCTTCCGGATTCACATAGATGAGGCCCATCTGGACGGCGGCGAGAGGATTCTCGAGTTCCCGGTCGCCCGTGTACCGCTTGTCGGCCAGCCAGGTGTCCTCCTTGCCCCAGTAGACGGCTTCGTCGGGCTCCCAGACATCCGTTCGCCCGCCGCCGAAGCCGAAGGTCTTGAACCCCATCGACTCGAGCGCGACGTTGCCGGCGAGGACCATGAGGTCGGCCCAGGAGATCCTGCTGCCGTACTTCTGCTTGATTGGCCAAAGCAGCCGGCGCGCCTTGTCGAGGTTCACGTTGTCCGGCCAAGAGTTGAGTGGCGCGAATCGCTGCTGACCCGTGCCAGCACCGCCGCGACCATCGCCGACGCGGTAAGTGCCCGCTGCGTGCCACGCCATGCGGATGATGAGCCCCCCGTAGTGGCCGAAATCCGCAGGCCACCAGTCCTGGCTTTCCGTCATCAGCGCGTGAAGGTCCTTCTTCAGGGCCTTGAAGTCGAGCTTCTTGAACTCTTCAGCGTAGTTGAAGGCCTCGCCCATCGGATTGGAGAGAGATGAGTTCTGGCGCAGAATCCTGAGGTTCAGCCGATTCGGCCACCAATCGCTGTTCGAGCGCATTCCGACGTTCGTCGTTCCGTGCACGACCGGGCGCCTCTCCGCGGTCTTCTCGGTCGTTGCGTTCACGTTCTCCTTGGAGTCCCGTTGCTTTGCGTCGACCGGTGCCATCTCATTCCTCCCCGTCGTCTCTTTCCGGCCCTTGTGTGGGGCGCGTGGGCCCTCTCGGACTTCGCATACGCCCGGACCGCCGGGACGCGCCTTCCCCCTCGAGCAGGCGGATGCCGGAGATAAGGGTTATCATCGAACACCGGTTGTCAAGTTCTCCTGCGGAGGATGACCGCGAGCGTGCCGGCCCCGCTGACGCCTCCGAGGGCCTGGGATACTCGGTAGGCGACGGCGAAGCGAAGCGGGATCTGACGGCCCACGAGGGCCCCGGATGTGACCGCGGGGTTCAGGCGTCCCCTGGAGATCCGGTCGCGGACGCCATGACATCATTGACCTAGGCGAAATACGACGCGGACCCGCGGTCGAAGTCTGGGACGAACTCGAGGCGCAGTTCCTGGGGCTGCCAGGCCGCGTCCGGGAACACGAGGCTCGGGAAGAACTGGGAGAAATCCTGGGAGATCCGAGTGACTAAGTGGCTCGGGCCGAAGAGGGTTTCTGCGATCGCGCGGGCCCGGTCGCGGCACACGAGCTCGTCGACGAACCCGACGGAGTGAAGGTACTCGTGAAGGAGCACGTAGAACGCGTAGGGCTTGTAGAGCTCCGGGTTCGTCTCTTGGATGCGCAGGAGCGGGACCTTGTTCATCACGATCACGTTCGTCGCGACCGGATAGAACGCCCCCAGGAATCCCTGCGGATGATTGCCCAGATCGGCGAGGGCGAGCATGAGGCCGGCCCGATTGCGGCCCACGACCGCGGACACGCCGCGCTTGACGAGCTCGAACAGATCCGCAAGGCTCCGAGCCCGGTCGAGCTGCTTCGCGTAGTCCATCGTGGGAAAGAGGACGACGGTTGGTTTTAAGGGGTTGCACGAATCGACCTGACGAGGACCGCTGCACGCCTAAGCGCCCGCGGGGATCTCGTCGTACCGTTTGTACCGATAGTAAGCGACGGAGAAACCCCATGAGCCCACGAAGATAAGGACGATGGCGACACCGATGGTCGTGAAGTCCACATTTCCCAACGTGGACCAGAGCCCGCCGGTCAGTCCGAGGCTGTTGACGACGACGGACAGAAGCTCGATCGTACCGATCAGGAACGCCACGAGGATCGAGATGATCGTCACGGTGAGGTTGTAGTAGACCTTCCGCATCGGCCGGCGGAACGCCCAACCGTACGCGTACGTCATGACGACGGAGTCCGAGGTGTCGACCAAGACCATGCCGCACGCGAACAGGAACGGCAGGAGCAGGATCATCCACAGAGGAGCCGCGGAGCTCGTCGCGACCACGACGGTCACCGCGATGAGCGCGATCTCGCTCGCCGTGTCGAACCCGAGGCCGAAGAGCACGCCGATCGGGTAGATCTGCCACGCCCTCCGGACCATCCCGAAGAGCCTCCCGAAGTACCGGTGCAGGAAGCCCCGCTTGTCGAGGGCTTCCTCCAGATGGGCTTCGTCGAGCTTCCCCTCGCGCAGGCTGCGGAAAATCCGGTAGATTTCGAACACGATGAGGAGGTTCATGAGGCCGATGAGCCAGAGGAATACGCCCGCAACGGCCGCGCCCAGAATGGAGCCGGCGCTCTTGAACGCGGGGATCTGGTCCCGGATGTAGCCGACGGACAGGGTCAGCGCCACGATCATCGCCACGACCACGGTTGAGTGGCCGAGGGAGAACCAAGTCCCCACGGACGCGGTCGGCCTGCGCTCGTGCATGAGCTTCCGCGTCGTGTTGTCGATCGCGGCGATGTGGTCCGCGTCGAAGCCGTGGCGCAGGCCTAGAACGTAGGCCGTGACCCCCAGGCCCGCGAGGACCGGATATTGCTGGCCTATCAGGAACGAGGCCACGAAACCCAAGACGGTCGCCAGCGCAATCACAGAATAGAGAATCAGAATCGCGCCGCGGGACCGGGCGGATGTCGCGCGCGGGGCGTCGGAGAGACGGTCGACGGGAGTGCGGCTGCTCACAGTATGACGCCTATATTGCGCGTAACACGGCGTGCCGGATAAGGGTTTGGCGGTTCGAGGAGCGCGCGGGACGCTGATTTGATGAGGGAGTAACACGTCATCCCCTGGGGAGTAACACATGGCCGTGGAACGGATTGGCGTGTCCCTGGAGGCGCCCCTCCTCCGGGAACTGGACGACGTAGTGCGGGAGAAGGGGTACGCGAGCCGCTCAGAGGCGCTCCGGGAACTCATCCGGAAGGGCCTCGTCCGGCGCCGCATCGAGGCCGGAGGCTCGGTCGTGGGCACGATCACGATCGTGTACCGCCACGATGTGGGCATGGTGACCCACCGCGTCCTGCATCGCCAGCACGACTTCTTGGACACGATCCGCGCGACGGCCCACACGCACCTGAACGAGGAGACGTGCCTCGAGGTCCTCATCGTCGAGGGCGATTCGAGGCAGGTCGCGGAGCTCGCAGACCGTCTGCGGACCGTGAAGGGCGTCCTGTTCGCGGAGACCGTGGTCGCGCGCCCGGACCTCCGGTGACCCCGAGCGGCCTGAGTACCAACCTTGGGAACGCCAGCGATGTTTTTATGAGGAGGCAGACCGAAGGCCATGGGACCTCGTCCCACGGGGACGGGCCGGGAACCCACCACCATGGCCCTACCGCTCGCTGCCTACGCCGCGACCCGAAACCGGAGAGGCGCGCCTTCCCTGCCGTTCGGCTGGGGCGCCGTGACGGTCCTCGCCGTGGGCGCCGTCCTCCTCATCGCGGGCATCCTGATCATCCTGTACGCCATGTTCAGCTTCATCACGGGAATCCTGAACAACGCCCTGAGCTCGAGCTTCTCGGTCACGGGTTTCTTCGGCGGATTCTTCGGCGCGATCATGCTCTTCGTGGTCGGCGGCGTCCTTGCGGGCGTCGGCGGCTGGATGGTGCGCCTCTGGTGGCTCTTCCTCCTGTTCGGCGCCGTCGCGGGCTCGGGCTCGTCGGCGGACACCGTGCGCGGGCGTGAGGCGCTGCAGACGACCGGCGTCATGGTGCGCTGTCGCTCCTGCAGTCACCTGAATCCCGAGGAGGCGAGGTTCTGTCTCGCGTGCGGCAAGCCCATCTGAGAGCGCGGAATCGCGTCCATTCGGAACCTATTTGAGCGAAGCCGGGAAATCCCTGCCACCATGGGGCTCCTCATCCGATTCGCCCGCCAGTGGGTCGCGGGGGAGACCATGGACGACGCGGTCCGCGTCGCCCTCGATGCCAACCGCCGCGGCATCCATGCCCTCGTGAACCACCTGGGGGAGCACTACCGCGAGAAGGCACCCGTGGAGGCGACCGTTCAGGAGTACATCCACCTCGTGGCCAAGCTCCGGGCGGCCCGGGTGGACGGCGACGTGAGCATCAAACCCACCCAGTTTGGGATCTTCATCGACCGGGCATACGCGCTCTCGCAGATCGTTCCCGTCCTGGACGCCACGAAGGCGTGGGGACGGATCTTCTGGGTTGACATGGAAGCTGCGTCCACGATCGCGGACACGGTCTGGATCTACGAGAACCTCCGCCGACGCTACGACCAAGTGGGGCTCTGCCTCCAGGCGAACATCCGCCGGACTGCGGACGACCTCGAGCAGCTTCTCCCCCTGGGCGCCCGAATCCGGCTCGTCAAGGGCGCGTACAAGGAAACGCCGGACGTCGCGTTCACAAGCCGCGCGGAGATCGACCGGGCGTACCTGCGTCACCTCGAGACCCTGTTCGCCAAGGGGCGGCACTTTGCCGTCGCGAGCCACGACGGGCGCATGATTGACCGCGCCCTCGAGCTCTCGAAGGCCCATCCGGACGTCCCCTTCGAGTTCGCGATGCTGCAAGGGGTGCGGGATCCGCTCAAGCTGGAGCTGGTGTCCCAGGGCCATCGGGTCACCGAGTACATCCCCTACGGCCCGACCTGGCTGCCGTACTTCACCCGCCGGCTCCGGGAGCGGCCGCGGAACATCATCACCATGGTGCGGTCGTTCGTCAGCGGTTGACGCCCAGGACTTTATCCCGCTGCAGGGTCTACAGAGCCCGTGGACCGGGCCGCGTTCGAGCGCACGATGCGCATCCTCGAGCGCCGTCACCCGATGAAGGATTGGTCCGAAGGGATGACCCCGTTCGAGATTCTCGTGTCCACGATTCTCTCGCAGAGCACGACCGTCGCGAACGAACGACTCGGGCTCGACGGGTTGCGCCGCGCCCTGGGAGAAATCACGCCCGGCTCCGTCGCGGTTGCACCCCTGCCGACGATCCGGGAGGCCATCTGGCACGCCGGACTCGCGGGCCAGAAGGCGCCGCGAATCCGGGCTTGCGCCCGAGAGGTGATTGCCCGTTGGGGAGGGTCCTTGGAGGTCGTCCTGCGCCTGCCGACCCCGGACGCGCGACGCGAGCTGAGGACCCTCCCGGGCGTCGGGCCGAAGACCGCGGACGTGGTCCTCTCCATGGCAGCAAACCATCCCACGTTCCCGGTGGACACGCACATCGCGCGGATCGCCCACCGCTGGAGTTTGGTCCCACGAAGGGACTACGAAGCGACCCGAGCGAGACTCGAGGCATGGACGCCGCCCGCGAAGCGAAAAGCATGGCACCTCGCGATCATTGCCCATGGCCGCGAACTCTGCAAGGCACGAGATCCCCGCTGCGACGCCTGCCCGGTGCGCCGCGAATGCGACTGGTACCGCACGCACGGACGCAGGTTGGTCGCGCGTACAAAGACGGGAACTCGAAAAGGGGCTTCGTAACAAAGGGTTAAGAACCGCAAGGGGTTTGGCGCGACTTGCGACCGAACTTGTCCCTGGATGACTACGTCCAACTGATGAAGCTGCGGATCGACGCGCTCCTGCTGCTCGTCGCCGCGGCGGGGTACATCGCGACGAGCGGCCCCCGCATCGACCCGGTGGCCTTCGGCCTGCTCATGGTCTCGGGCCTCCTCGCCTCCAGCGGGGCAAGTGCGGTGAATCATTACATCGACCGGGACATCGATGCGGTCATGCGACGCACGTCGACGCGGCCCCTACCCGCCCATCGAATCGATCCCGCGACCCGTGCGCTCACATTCGGCCTGGGACTCACCGCGGCGTCTCTCGGCCTCGCATACCTCACGATCAACCCGCTGACTGCGGCGATGATTGGGCTCGGTTTCGTCGTGTACGTCGGCGTGTACACGCTGGGCCTCAAACGGACGCACGTGAGCAACATCGTGATTGGAGGCTTTGCGGGCTCGTGCCCGGCGCTCGCGGGATCGGCCGCCGCGGCGAATGGGATCAGCCTTCCCGCGGCCCTCATCGCGCTCCTCGTATTCCTCTGGACCCCGGGCCACTTCTGGGCCCTCGCCTTCCGGAACCAGGACGACTACCGGCGCGCGGGCCTCCCCATGCTGCCGGCGGTCAGGGACGCGGGGACCTCCGCGCGTGCGATCGGCGCGTCCTCCGCAATCGTCGCGGTCACGAGCATCGCGTTCATCTTCACGGACGCGTTCCACGACGCGTACGTCGTGGCCTCCCTCGCGCTGGGCGCGGTACTCCTGTACCTCACCCTCCGCTTCCTCCGGGAACCGACGAAGGAGCGGGCCTGGGCCGGATACAAGTTCTCGGGAATCTACCTCGCGTTGATCCTGCTGGCCGTCGTGGCGGACGCGCTCGTGCCGCTCGCCCTGTCTCTGTGATCCCCGCCGAAATCCGTTCGTGTGCGCACCAAGTTCGGAGGACCCCACCCCGTACTTTTAATAGCACAGCGAGCTTAGTGGACCCCACCACACGACGGTGGAAGGCATGCCGGGGAAAACCCTTGTTGAGAAGGTACTCTCGCGCGCCTCCGGCCATCCCGTCCGCGCGGGAGACACCACGATCGCCAAGGTGGATCTCGCGTACGTCCAGGACGGCACGGGGCCGCTCACGTTCCGCATGATGGAACAGATGAACCTCATCAAGGCGGCGAACCCGCAGCGGTCCGTCGTCTTCATCGACCATTCGAGCCCGCCTCCGCGACGGGAGCTCGCGACGGACCACGTCTACCTGCGGGACTTTGCCGCCAAGACGGGCATGATCCTCTCCGACGTCGGGCAAGGCGTGTGCCACCAAGTCGCGTTCGAGAAGTACGTCCGGCCGTGGGACGTGGTCATCGGCGCGGACAGTCACAGCGTGATGGGCGGTGCCATGGGCGCCTTCGCGACGGGCATGGGGTCCACGGACGTGGCGGTCGCCCTGGCCCTGGGCAAGACCTGGCTTCGGGTGCCCGAGACGCTCAAGTTCGAGGTCCGCGGGAAGTTCCACAAGGGCGTGTTCTCCAAGGACCTCATCCTCCGCGTGCTCGGGGACATCAAGACGGACGGCGCCACGTACAAGGCCATGGAGTGGGGCGGCCCGGCGTGGGCCGCGATGCCCATGACGGAGCGCATGGTCCTCTCGAACATGGCCATCGAAGGCGGCGGCAAGTGCGGCCCGCAGCCGTCGGACCAGGAGACGAAGCGGTACCTGCGCGAGCACGGCCGGGAGGGGGATTGGAAGGAGATCCGCCCGGACGAGGATGCCGGGTACGAGGCCGTCCATCCGTACGACGCGGGCGACCTGGATCCCATGGTGGCCCGGCCGCCCCAGGAGGACAACGTGGTGCCCGTGACGGACCCGAGCGTGAAGGGGCTCAAGATTCAGCAGGTGTACCTGGGCTCCTGCACGAACGCGCGCTACGAGGACATCCAGGTGTTCTGCGACTACATGAAGGGCGAGAAGGTCGCGGAGGGCACACGGCTCATCGTGGTCCCCGCCTCCAAGGAGGCGTACGCGCGATCCATGAAGGAAGGTCTGTTCGAAATCCTCCTCGACGCGGGTGCGACGATCCAATCGCCCGGCTGCGGTGCCTGCCCCGGCGTCCACCTAGGCATCCCGGGCGACGGCGAGAACGTCCTGTCCACGACGAACCGGAACTACGTCGGGCGGATGGGAAACCCCGCCGCCTTCACGTACCTGGCGTCCCCGGCGACGGCGGCCGCCACGGCCATGTTTGGCGTGATCACGGACCCGCGGGAGGTGCGGTGATGGGCCGGGCCTGGAAGTTCGGCGACAACATCTCCACGGACCTCATCGCGCCCGGCCGCTTCTACCACCTCCGCTCGAACCTGCCGGAGCTCGCGAAGCACGTGCTCGAGGACGCTCGGCCCGAATTCGCGTCGGGTGTGAAGCCGGGGGACTTCGTGGTCGGGGGACGGAACTTCGGGAAGGGTTCGTCCCGAGAGCATGCGCCCGTGATCATCAAGCTCGCGGGGACGCGCGCGGTCCTCGCCCGGTCCTTCGCCCGGATCTTCTACCGCAACTGCATCAACATCGGGCTGCCCGCCATCGTCGTCGACACGGACCGGATCGCGGAAGGCGACGATCTGGACGTCGACTTGGAGAAGGGAATCGTCCACGACCGGACGAAGGGAATCGACCTCACGTTCCCTCCTCTGCCCGCGGTCATGGCCCGAATCTTGGAGGAGGGCGGCCTCGTGGAGTACATCAAGCACCATGGGGACCTCGTCATCGCGGGGGCGTGAGGCCTGTGGTCCCCGCCGCCTAAGGGGGGCGCGTGACATGAGCATGACCGAGAAGCCGACGGTCGAGGCGAAGCCGAAGATCGAGAAGGGTCTCGACGATGTCTACGTCAAGGAGTCGTCCATCTGCCTCGTCGACGGCATCAAGGGCCGCCTCCTGTACCGAGGCTGGGACATCCGGGACCTTGCCGTGCACTCCAGCTTCGAGGAGACCGTCTACATCCTGATCCACGGTCGGCTGCCGACCAAGACGGAGCTCGCCGAGGCAACGCAGGCGTTCGCGGAGAACCGGACCATCGGTCCGGAGGTCGTGAAGCTCCTGCGGTGCATGCCGGCCGACGCTCCGCCGATCGACGTGCTCCGGACGGCGGTCTCCTATGTCAGCAACTTCGACAAGGAGCGGGACGACCCCACCCGCGCCGCGAACATGCGGAAGGCCCAGCGGCTGATCGGGAAGCTGCCGACCCTGGTCGCGACGGCGAACCGGATCCGGGAGGGAAAACGACCGGTGCCGCCGGACCCGAGCCTGGGCATCGCGGACGACTTCCTGCGGATGCTCACGGGCAAGCGGCCGGACCGGCTCTCCGCGAAGGTGATGGACGTCGCCTTGATCCTCCACGCGGACCACAGCATGAACGCGTCCGCCTTCGCCGCCACGGTGGCCGCGTCCACCCTCGCGGACCTGTACAGCACGATCGTCGCCGCGATCGCCACCCTCAAGGGACCCCTTCACGGAGGCGCGAACGAGGCCGCCCTGAAGACCATGCTCGCGATCGGGAAGCCGGAGAACGCGGAAGCCTACGTGTTGAACACGCTCCAGAACCACGGCAAGATCTTCGGGTTCGGACACCGGGTCTACAAGACCTGGGATCCCCGCGCCCTGATCCTGCGGGACTACGCGCGTAAGCTCAGCGAGCTGCGGGGCGAGGAGGACCTGTTCCGCATCGCGGAGATCGTCCAGGATACGGTCGTGCGCGAACTGTCGGCCAAGCACGTCTACCCGAACGTGGACTTCTATTCCGGGCTCACGTACCATCTCCTGGGAATCCCCGCGGACCTCTTCACACCGATCTTTGCCGTCTCCAGGATCTCGGGCTGGACGGCGCACGTGATCGAGTACTGGGAGGACAACCGCCTCGTGCGGCCCCTCGACTACTACATCGGGCCGACGGACAACGTGTACGTGCCGATTGAGCAGCGCGCGTGACCGCGTCACACGGTAGCATTAAGAAACGCGCCCTCGTTGCCGAGGCGGCGATCCCGTGCCCATCGAATCCCTCAAGCTGACGCCCCCGTCCCAGGGCCACAAGATCCTGATCACGGAGGCGGGCCTCCGCATCCCGGACGATCCGATCATCCCGCTCATCGAGGGAGATGGCATCGGACCCGACGTGACGAGGGCCGCGCGCACGGTCGTCGACGCCGCGGTCGAGACCACGTTCCACGGTCGGCGGCGAATCGCGTGGTACCCGGTGCCCGCGGGGGAGACCGCCCTGTTTCGCTATGGGGACATGTTGCCCGCCGCGACACTCGCGGCGATCAGGGAGTATGTGATCGCGCTCAAGGGGCCGCTCACGACGCCCGTGGGCGGAGGGTTCCGCTCCCTCAACGTGACCCTGCGGCAGACCCTGGACCTGTACGCGAACGTCCGGCCGATTTACTGGATGCCGGGCGTGCCCAGCCCCGTGACCCACCCGGAGCGGCTCGACATCGTGATCTACCGGGAGGCCGAGGAGGACGTGTACGCGGGCATCGAGTGGGCCAAGGGCTCCCCGGAGGCGAAGCGGTTGATCGGGACGCTCAAGGATCAGTTCAACGTCCACGTACGGGAGGACAGCGGCATCGGCTTGAAGCCTATCAGCGAGTTCGAGTCCAAACGCCTGATCCGGAAAGCGATTCGGTACGCGATCGAGAACCGCCGTCGCTCCGTGACCCTGGTCCACAAGGGGAACATCATGAAGTACACGGAGGGCGCCTTCCGCGAGTGGGGCTACGAGCTCGCGCGGACGGAGTTCCCCAACGACACGGTTTCCTGGCAGGAGGTCCAGGAGACGCACGACGGCAAGGTCCCGGAGGGGAAGGTCCTGATCAAGGATGTGATCGCGGACAACATGTTCCAGCAGCTCCTCCTCCGACCCGACGAGTACGACGTCCTCGCGACGACGAACCTGAACGGGGACTACCTGAGCGACGCCGCCGCGGCCCAAGTCGGCGGGCTCGGCGTCGCCCCGGGCGCGAACATCGGGGACGCGCACGCGCTCTTCGAGCCCATCCACGGCAGCGCGCCGAAGTACGCGGGGATGGACAAGGTCAACCCGACCGCGGAGATCCTCGCCGGGGTCATGATGCTCGAGTACATGGGTTGGAACGAGGCCGCCACCCGCCTACGCGAGGCCGTCAAGGCGACCATCGGCGCCAAGGTCGTCACGTACGACCTCGCGCGGCAGATGCCCGGGTCCAAGCAGGTTGGCACGACCGCCTTCGCGTCCGCCATCGTGGAGCGCCTCCAGACGGCGTGAGGTGGTGGCCGCGCCAGAACCGCACGCGAGCCGCTCGACCCTGGAGGCGGCCCTGTGCGCGGAGCTGCGGTCCCAGGGCGTCGCCCACGAACACCGGTCCCTGCACTTCCGCGTTCGACTCGCGTCGGGCGAGTTCGCCCAGTACGATCCCGACCTCGTCGCGCGGCGGGGACCCATCCTGTTCCTCATCGAGCCCCTCGAGACGGCAGACGGCCAGGCGCCCCGATGGGACCTCCTCGCCGCGTTCCTGGACCAGCATTCGCCCGAGATCGTCCTCATCGTGATCGCTCCGGGGCACGAACTCCCGGATCTCCCGGCCGCCTCCTACGACGAGGCATACGCCGCGGACGACTTGCCTGCAATCGTCCGCCGCATCCGGGAGCAGGACCCCAAGGGGATCGTGCGGCCCTTCCCGAAACCGAAGCCGTGACCATGGCAAGTGTCCGCACGGACTTATACGCGCAGCGGCCATCGCCGGCGCGTGCCGGAGGACCACTGGACGACGAGGCTCTTCCTCGACCACGACGAGATCTTCCTCCGCATCCACGAGCACGGATGGGAGGCAGGAGCGGGGCAGGCCCAGGACCTCAAAGCCCTCTTCGACCGCTTCGGGGTTCCCACGGGGGGACGCATCCTGGACGTACCCTGCGGCATCGGTCGGCACTCGACGCGCCTGGCCAAGATGGGCTACCGCACCCTGGGCGTGGACCTGTCTCCGGCGTACGTGCGACGGGCCCAGGAGTTGGCGGAACGGGAGGGCGTCGCGGACCGGGCGATCTACCGCGTGGGAGACATGCGCGACCTCGTCCGAAGCGTCGCCCCGGAGGAACGCCCGTTCGATGCCGCAATCAACCTTTGGACCTCCTTGGGCTACTACGGCGAGGACGCGGACGCTGCGATCCTGCGCGGATACGCGGACCTGGTCCGGCCCGGAGGGCTGTTCGTCCTGTTCATCGTGAACCGGGACTGGGTCGTGCGTCATTTCGATCCCCAAGGCTGGGAGGAGTTCGGGGACCTGGTCCACATCGAGGACCGCCATCTCGATCTGGATGCCTCCTGGATGCGCAACCGGTGGCGGTTCTTCCGCAAGAAGGACGAGGACCTCGAGGGAATCGCCGCGATCGGGGCCGAGCACCGCATTTACAGCCTCCATGAACTCCGTTCCCTGTTCGAGCGCGGAGGCTGGCAGGTGGAAGCGACCTTCGGAGGGCTCAAGATGGACGACCCCAGCTTCGATGCCCCGAGCCTCGCCATCGTCGGGAGGAAGTGAGTGCCGCCCACACGTCACTCGCCGGGTCGGGAGACCGAGGAGCTGGCGGGCTTCCTTGCCGCCGTGGGCGTTCCCGCGGGGGCGCGGATTCTCGACGCGCCCTGCGGGATCGGCCGGCGGGCATTCGACCTGGCGGAGCACGGGTTCCGGGTCACGGCCGTGGACGCCAACGAGGTCGCGATCGACGCCTTGCAGCGACGAGTGCCCGCGGCATGGAAGGGGCGCCTCACGTACCGCGCGGCCTCCAAGGAGACCATGCCGGGCCCGCCGGTCTCCGAGCGGTTCGACGCGGTCCTCTGCCTGGACCATGCCCTGAGCCGCGAGCCTCCCGAGGACGACCGAGATCTTCTTGCCCGCCTGCGCGGCCACCTCAACCCCGGCGGCGTCCTCGTGGTGGACTTCCTCCACCGGGACTTCTTCGCATCGCGCCCCCGGCCCTTCGCCTACCACGTCGTCGGCGATCTCGAGCAGCACGAGTTCCGGACCTTCGACGCCCTGTCCGGTGTCCTCGGACTCCGCTGGCGCTTCTACCGGCGCGAGGGGAGCGATCTGCGATTCCGGGGTGAGTCGTCCGCGCGGCTCAAACTCCTGGCCCCCCACGAGGCGCGGCGACTCGTGGAGGACGCGGGATGGACCGTGGAGGGTCTCTACGGCGGTTGGGCCCGCGAGGCCGTGTCCCCGGACCGGCGGAAGCTCGTCTTGGTGGCGCGGCCCGCCGCGCGAGATTAAATAGCGTCACGACCTTCGTCGCGCGGGCGTCTACGGAGGCCCTCGGAGGCGTCGAGGATCCCCAGGTAGGAGTCTGGAATGCCGCTCCCCGCCTGCGACCCCACCGGAACCCTTCCGTGCCGGACGAACTTCAACTTCCTCCCGGACTGGACCCTGTTCGCGATCTACGCCGTCACGGGCGTCGCGCTCCTGATCACAGCGTACGGCCTTTGGGACCGTTGGCGAATCTGGAAACGCGGAGCCGCGGGCAGCACGGGCGCGTCCCTTTGGCTCCACGTCCAGCGGCTTCTGGTCATCGCCCTCTTCCAGAAGAAGGTCGCCCGGCGGCGGTACGCGGGCGTCATGCACATCCTGCTCTACACGGGCTTCATCGCCCTCGGCATCGGCACCACGATCGTCGCCGTGAACCTCGATGTGACGTCCCACGTGAACCTGGACATCCTCCGCGGCAACCCGTACCTGATCTTCAAGGTGGCCCTGGACTTCATGGGGCTCGCCTTCCTCGTCGGGCTCGGCATGGTGTTCTTCCGCCGGCTCGCCCAGCGGCCGAAGTATCTTCGGAACGAGCGGCCGGACCTGTTCCTGCCCGGCGTCCTGTGCCTCCTCATCCTCCAAGGGTACCTGCTCGAGGCGATCCGGCTCGCGGTCCTCCAGCCCCAGTGGGAGGAATGGTCCTTCGTCGGGTACGGGCTGTCGCTCCTCCTCCGCGCCGCGGGCGTGAACGGGAGCCTCGTGACGGTTACGGTCACGTCGGCCGCGGTCACGATCACCCCGGCGCCCGCGCTGGGCTGGGCGTACGGCGCCCTCTGGTGGTTCCACGCGGGCACCTGGTCGTTCGTCCTGGCGACCCTGCCGTGGACGAAGGCCAGCCACTTCCTGTTCAGCCCCGCGCGGACGTTCTACGAGACCGCGGAGCCCTACGGTCACCTGCCCAAGGACTTCGACATCGATGTGATGATGCAGGAGGGCGCCGCGCCGCCCAAGCTCGGAGCGGCCTCCACGAAGGCCCTCTCCTGGTTCGACCGGCTCCAGCTCGACGCCTGCACGATCTGCGGCCGTTGCACGTCCGTGTGTCCGGCGTGGAGCACGGGCAAACCGCTGGACCCCATGCACGTGGTCCTCGACCTGCGGGACGCCATGGTCCGGGAGGCACGGAAGAAGCCCCTCGGCGAACCGCTCCCGGAGTTCGTCGGGTATGAGGAGCTCTTCGATTGCACGACGTGCATGGCCTGCATGCAGGAGTGCCCCGTCTCCATCCGCCACGTGCCCCTGATCGTCGAGCTGCGCCGCAACTTCGTCCTGGAGATCGGGAAGATGCCTGAGGAGACCCAGGCCATGCTGCGGAACATCGAGACGAACTACAACCCATGGGGGATCGGGTGGGACCGGCGGGGGAATTGGGCCGCCGAGGTGGGCGTGAGGACCCTCTCCGAGGTCGTTGCGGCGGGCGAGACGGTCGACGTCCTGTACTGGGTGGGCTGCGCGGCCTCGTTCGACGACCGGAACATGAAGGTCGCCCAATCGTTTTCCCGTCTCCTCCAGAAGGCGGGGGTGCAGTTCGCCATCCTGGGACCTGAGGAGAAATGCACGGGCGACCCCGCCCGGCGGCTCGGAGACGAGTTCCGCGCGCAGATGATGATCAAGGCGAACGTGGAGACGCTGAACCGATACGCGATCAAGACGATCGTGACCGCGTGCCCCCACTGCTTCAACACACTGAAGAACGAGTATCCCGACTTCGGCGGGAAGTATGAGGTCGTCCACCACTCCGTCTTCCTCGATGGACTCCTCAAGGAAGGCAAGCTCACGCCCACGAAGGACGTCGAGGAATTCCTCACGTTCCACGACGCCTGCTACCTGGGTCGGTACAACAAGGTGTACGACGAGCCGAGGGACGTCCTCCTGCGGCTGCCCGGGGTGCGGAGCGTGGAGATGAAGATGTGCCGCGACCGCGGGTTCTGCTGCGGCGCGGGCGGCGCGAGGATGTGGATGGAGGAGAAGGTCGGGGAGAAGGTGAACCACCACCGCCTCGACCAAGTGATGGAGACGGGCGCCAAGACCGTGGCGTCCGCGTGCCCGTACTGCCTGATCATGTTCGACGACGCGGCGAAGACGAAGAACCGCGAAGACCTCGCGCGGATGGACATCGCGGAGATTCTGGAAAAATCCGTATAGGGGACTGCCGGATGGGAGGGCGATCCCCTATCGCTTCGTGCAGCCGTTCTCGGTCGGAGCGGTGATGCACCTCAGAGCGAGCTCAAGCTCGCCGAGACCACAAGTCGTGCACCCGAGACGAGCTCGGCCGCGAGAGAGTCCGTCGCAGACACGATCGAGTTCTCGATCGCCGAGACATCGACGCCCGACGCGCCACTCGAACCGTCCTCGCCCGAGCCGGTCGCACCCTGGTCGCCGGAGACGCTTCCCGTGTCGTTCTCCGTGTCGTTGACGTCCGAGCCGGACGGGGCCGAACCCGTCTCGTTCTCCGTTTCATTGACCTGGTGGTCGCCCGTTTCCGTTTCGTTCGTTTCGTTGCCCGGGGAGTCGTCCGCCGTCCTGGAGTGGCCCGCGGTCGCCGGCGTTCCGGTGCCGGCCGCGAGGGGATGAATCCCGGCCACCACAGGATAAGCGAAGACTCCTACGAGCAAAGCTAGCGCCGCGACAATCGCGACCGCAACATACCTTGCCTTCCGCATTCTTCGCCCCTCCAGTTGTTTGGGCGAGCGCGGACCGGAGCCCTTGACCTTAAGGAATCTTGTACGACGGTCGAAGTTCTTGTACAACGGTCGAAAATTCCGTCGGGCCGCGTCACGACAGACCGTCAATCTTCCGCGCGAGGTCGAAATCACGATCCGTGAGTCCGCGCGCATCGTGCGTGGTGAGGCTCAGGGTGACCGTGGCCCATGAGTTTTCGATGTCGGGGTGGTGGTTCGCCTCCTCGGCGAGTCGCCCGACGCGATTGATGAACGCGAGGGCTTCGGGAAAATCCTTGAAGGTCCACGCCCGCACGATTCGCTTGCCCTGACGCTTCCACGTTGGGATTTCGGCGAGGCGTGCGCGGACCTCACTCTCGGACAGAAGCCGACGACGAGCCATGGGCTGCGAGCCACGGAGGGCACCACGGGAGAAAAGGTTTCGCGGTCGTCCGATGCAACCTTAAACAAGGTTGATTTCGGGACCATGTCCTTGCTTGAATCCGCGGTCTCATCGCACGATCACGATTAGGGTCTGTGCATCTGGATGAACGCTACGGGCGGTCGCCGGGGGCTTCAACCCTTGAGATCCTTGATCGCCAGGGGAAGGATCTGGAGCACGTTCCCCACAATCCCGACATGGGCGACTTCGAAGATCGGCGCGCTGGGGTCCGTGTTAATCGCGACGATCAGACCGGCGTCCTTCATCCCCGCGACGTGCTGCATCGCGCCGCTGATCCCGCACGCGACGTAGAGCTTGGGCCGCACGGTCTTCCCGCTCTGACCGACCTGCCGTGTCTTCGGGAGCCATTCCATGTCGGTCAGCGGGCGGGAGGCGCCGACGACGCCCCCGAGGAGCTTCGCGAACTCCTCGACCATGGGAAGGTTCTCCTTCTTCTGGATGCCGCGGCCCGCGGAGACGATCACATCTGCTGCGGCGATGTCGATGTCGGAGACCTGAGGCCGTTCGATGCCCAGGAACACGGTCCGGATCTTCGACGTCTCGATCGAAATCGGCGTGGGGATCACACTGCCGCCCGGCGCGGGCTCCGCGGGCTTCGCCGTGCCGGGGCGAAGCGTCACCACGTACGGCTTCTCGGAGGCGAGCTCGAACTCCCCCTGGATCTTCTCGTTGAGCAAGCGTCGCACGACGACAAGCTTCTGGCCTTCGAGGCGCACGTCGATGCAGTTGGACGCCAGGGGGAGATCCATCGCACCGGCGAGGCCGGGGGCGACGTCGTAGCCCTGGGCCGTGTGCGCGACGAGCACAATCCGCGGTCCGTTCGACTCGACCAGGCTCCGGAGTGCCTGACCGTATCCGTCGTCCGTGTACTCCGCGAGCGCGGGATCGTCGATGTGGAGGACCGGGAGTCCGTACCCGGCCATGGTCTGCGCGAGGCCCCCGGCGCCGTGACCCAAGAGGGCGGCCCTCGCTACGCCACCGGACTGGGAAGCGAGCTCGCGTCCCTTCGCGACAAGCTCCAGGGTCGAGGGGGCGAGCTTCCCCTCGAGGTGCTCCGCCAGGATGAGAATGTCCTTGCCCACGTTCTCACCTCCGCACGAAGCCCTTTTCGCGGAGCATCTGGGCGAGCTTCTTCGCCTGCTCCTCGGCGCTCCCCGTGATCATCGTCGCGTGGCCCTTCGCCTCGGGCGGCGAGAGCCTGCGGATCGCAAAGGCATAGGGCACCGCGAGCGCGTCCCAGCTCGCCACCCCGAGGGCCGCGGGGGCGATCTCCTTGATCGGCTGCCGCGAAGCCTTCATGATCGCGGGGAGAGGCGCATACCGGGGCACGTTGGCCCCGAACTGGATCGACACGGCCGCGGGGAGCGGAGCGCGGTAGCGCCGGGAGAGGCCGCCCTCCAGCTCGCTCCACACCTCGATGCCGCCGCCTTGGAGCTCGACCTTCGTCGCGACGCTCACGTGGGGCAAGCCGAGGCGGGACGCGAGGAGTGCACCGCTCGCGGAGTTCACGAGATCGTCCGACTGGACGCCCGTGAGCACGAGGTCGTGGGGGATCGTCTTTACGGCCGCGGCGAGGATCCGGGCGGTCTTACCGACGTCGTAGCCGCCGCCGTCGTCGTAGGCGACGCGGACGGCCTCGTCCGCGCCCTTCGCGAGGGCTTCGCGGAGCATGGAGTCCGCGCGCTTCGGCCCGAGCGTCAGCGCGACGACGCGTCCTCCGTGCTTCTCCTTGAGCCGCACCGCCTCCTCGAGGGCGTACTCGTCCGAGCCGTTCGTCTTGTAGTTCAGCGTGTCGCGCTTGATGTCCTTCCCGCCCGGCGCGATGGAGAACTGGAGGTCCGGATTGGGAATCTGCTTCAGGCAGACCACGAGTTTGAGGGGCATACAACCGTGCGAGGGAACGACGCTATTTAATCGTGTCGTGCGGCCGCAGCGTGGGCTCGCGGCGGCCTCGCTCCGACTCGGGAAACGAAAAGTGGGAAGGGGGGCCGGGTGGCCCCCACGGTTGCGTGGCTACGGGTAGATGCCGCGCCACTTGTACGCTTCGGCGACGCGGTTGATCGCGACCATGTAGGCGGCCTGGCGCATGTCACACTTCTTTTCGTCGTGCATCTTCCAGACCGCGTCGAACGCGCGGACCATGACGCCCTCGAGCTTCGCGTCGACCTCGGGTTTCGTCCAGAAGAAGTTCGCGAGGTCCTGGACCCACTCGAAGTAGGAGACGGTCACACCGCCGCCGTTCGCGAGGATGTCCGGGATCACGAGGACGCCCTTCTTGAACAGGATGTCGTCCGCCTCAGGGGTGGTCGGGCCGTTCGCGCACTCCGCGCTGATCTTCGCCTTGATGCGGGGCGCGTTCTCCGAGGTAATCTGGTTCTCCAGGGCTGCGGGGGACAGGATGTCCACGGCGAGTTCGAAGAGCTCCTCGTTCGTGATCTTCTTGGTCCCGGGGAAGCCGACCACGGAGCCGGTCTTCTCCTTGTAGACGAGGACCTCCTTGGGGTCGAAGCCCTTCTCGCTGTAGATGCCGCCCTTGCTGTCCGAGACGGCGACGACCTTCGCGCCGTACTCGTCCTGCATGAGGCGCGCGTAGTGATACCCGGCGTTGCCGAATCCCTGGACCGCGACGGTGGCGCCCTTCAAGTTGAGCTTGATCTTCTTGGCGGCCTCGCGGGTCGTGTAGACCGCGCCGCGGGCCGTGGCCTCGTCCCTCCCTAGGGAACCGCCAATCGGGATCGGCTTGCCCGTGACGACGCCCGGCACCGTGTAGCCCTTGTGCATGGAAATCGTGTCCATGATCCAGGACATCGTCTGGCCGTCCGTGTAGACGTCCGGCGCGGGGATGTCCTTCTCGGGCCCGATGACGATGGAAATCTCGGACGCGTAGCGGCGCGTCATGCGCTCGTTCTCCGCCCGGGACAACTCCTTGGGGTTGCAGATGATGCCTCCCTTGGCTCCGCCGTAGGGGATGTCCATGACCGCGCACTTCCACGTCATCCAGCACGCGAGGGCTCGAACCTCGTCGATGCTCACGTTCCAGTGGTAGCGGATGCCGCCCTTGAACGGCCCGCGGGCGTCGTTGTACTGCACACGATAGCCGGTGAAGACCTTCGTGTGTCCATCGTCCATCTTGACGGGGAAGTTCACATGGAGTTCGCGCTTCGGGTGCTTGAGGAGCTCCAGGACATCGGGATCCAGGTTCAACTTCTTCCCGGCCCGGTCGATCTGTTCTCGAGCGACCTCAAACGGGTTCAGAGATTCCTTCGGTTTCGGCATAGACATACCTCCGGACATCACACGAGGATATCGGGAGCGTCCGCGAGTAGAGGCGTCCCCTTTTAAGCCTTTATGTCAGGGAGTATTTTCCAGGGGGTAGTCTCGACTACTTTGGAAAAGCAAGCAAAGTCCCAAATCCCCTAATAGCGATAGGCATCGTGTGGTATTTGTTCCAGGGTTCGGTCGGCTCTGGCTCGATTCGATCGTCGTGGGCACGATCTTTCTCATGGTGGCAATCGTAAACCTGGCGCTTGCTCTCAACCCTGCCTTTATTGCATCGGAAATGCCGTTGGCGTCGACCATCACTGCCGGCTTCGGAGCATCCGGAATCTCGCTTCTCATCTTCGGCTC
>DASQGG010000026.1 GCA_035632695.1 Thermoplasmata archaeon | reverse complement strand
ACGACGCCAAGAGCCTCCGCCGATCGAGTTCCTGAAGCCCGGGGAGACGCAGCCTCCGCCGCCCACCCAGCAAGGCCCCGTCGCCTGGGTCACGCGACCCGAAGACTACCAGCGGCCCACGTATCCCGCAGGGCCCGCGCCGCCGCGGCCACCGCCGTCTGGCCGCCTCGGACTCGCGGCGGGGATCCTCCTCGTGCTCGCGGGCGTGGTGGGGATCGCGTACACGGTCTATTCCTCCCTAATCCCCATCTCGTACTCGGACTACGTGAACCTGACCGCCGACCAGGCCACCTTCGTCACGAACCAGGTCTGCGGGATCCTGGTCATCGCGGCCCAGGCCGCCGCCCTCCTGGGCGGCATCATGGCCATACAGCGACTCAACTGGAAGCTGACCATGGTGTGCGCGATCCTCGCCACCCTCACCCTCGGCTTCTACCTGTCCGCATCCTTCATGGGCATGGCGGGGTTCACCCTCGTCCTCCTGGCGAGGAAGGAGTTCCGGAGCTGAGACTCAGCCGCGCACGACCTTGAGCCCGTCGACGAACGCCTGGTTGTCCTCGGGCGTGTTGTAGAAGTATGGCGATGCGCGGACGCGATCGTGGCGGTAGTCCACCAGAATGCCGCGGTCCGCGAGGGCATGGACCGCACGCGGCGGGTCCGCCATGGGTACCATGACGATGCCCGCCCTGCGCTCGGGCTCGCCGGGAGAGCGGATCTCGAACCCGGAATCGCCGAGGCGGTCGACCAGGTCGTTGACCAACTCGGTCGTACGTCGCCGGATCGTTGGGACTCCGAGTTCGAGCACGAGGTCGATTCCCGCGGAGCATGCATACACGGCGGCGTTGGAGGGCGTCCCGAGCTCGAAGCGGCGCGCGTCCTCCCAGAAATCGAAGCGGGCCGGGTCGAAGTCGAATTGCCTGCGGTTCCCGAACCATCCCGCGATCGTGGGCCGCAGGTCGGCGATCCGGTCCCTACGCACGTACACCATGGCGATCCCGGTGCCGCCCAGGAGCCACTTGAGTCCACCCGAGATCAGGACGTCGACGCCCGCGGCGTGGACGTCCGTGGGAAGCTGGCCCGTGGCTTGGTAGGCATCCACGACGGCGAGGGCTCCCGCGCGGTGCGCGACGGTCGCGAGCCGAGCGATGTCCTGGATCGCGCCGCTCGTGTAGAACACGTGGGACACGACCAGGGCCGCGGTCTCCTCGTCCACGGCGGACTCGTAGGACTCCGGCGGCACGGTGATGCCGTCGGGCGAGCGGAGGACGACTCGGTGCACCTCGGGCTTCACCGCCCACTGGTACGCGACCGTGGGGAAATCCAGTTCGGAGAACACGACCTTGGGCCGTGTCGCGTAGTTGAGGCAGCTCGCCAACGTCGACAAGGCGACGGAAACGCTGGGCGCGAGCGCCACCTCCTCGGGATCGGCTCCGATCACCTTCGCGAATCGCGTACGCAGCCCCTCCAAGGCGGTCATCCATCGGGAGTACCAGGCCGTCGCCCCGTACTGCTCCCACTCGTCCAGGAACGTGTACTGCGCGGCTCGAACCCGCGCGGCCAGCGCGCCGAGGGAGCAGGTGTTCAGGTAGCGCATGCGGCGGAAGATGGGGAACTCGTCCCGCCAGGGGCTCCAGTCCATGGGACCTGGAGGGAGGAACCGCGGAAAAGAGTTGCCGCTTTCTCGACGGTCTCCTGGAGACGTACGAATCCCACGCGGAGGCGAGGAGGATCTCGCGAAGGGGTCGAGCGCTCGTCTCCGCGCCGCGGGCGAGCTGCTTGACTCACCGCGAGCAAGATCGCTATGAATAGGGAGACCGCACGCTAGTTGCCTACCCCTGTCGTTCTCTACCGCGGGATTCTCGCTACTTGAAGCCATAGTCGCGATTGTCACCCCGGATTTCATCCCGGAGGGGGGGTACGCGCGGTCCTTCGGATCCGTGGCAAAGACCTTTGGCATCCGCACCCCTTGGCGGAGCCATGCGTCAGAGGGTCCTCGGGCGGACCGCGCTTCGGATCTCCGAAATCGGCTTCGGGGCCTGGGCGATCGGCGGGAACGCCCACGGGAACTCGTACGGTCCCACAGACGACGCCACCTCCGCGGCTGCGGTGAGGCGTGCAGCCGAGCTCGGGTGCACGTTCTTCGACACCGCGGACGTGTACGGTTGGGGACACAGCGAGGAGACCCTGGGGAACGCCCTGCAAGGCCGCAGGGAGGCCGTGTGCCTCGCCACGAAGGTCGGCGGGGACTTCTATCACGGCGGGGTCCGATTGAATTTCGATCCGGGATACATCGCCTTCGCGCTCGAGCGCTCCCTCAAGCGCCTGCGCACGGACCACGTCGACCTGTATCAACTGCACAACCCGCCCGCCGAGTCCATGGCCGATCCGGCCACGTACGAGGCGCTCGAGTCCCTGAAGGCGGAACACAAGATCGACCACTACGGTGTCTCGATCCACGAACCGTGGGAGGGCCTCCTTTGTCTCGAGTCGGGGAAGCCGGAGACTCTGCAAATCCCGTTCAGCCTCTTCCGGCAGGAGTGGATCGACGAGTTCCTCGGCCAGGCGCAGAAGGCGAACGTCGGGATTATTGCCCGGGAGCCCTTGGGCAACGGCTTCCTGACCGGCAAGATTGTACCCGGCGCCCGATTCCCCACCGGGGACATCCGTTCCTACTGGCCGCCCGGCATGGTGGCCGGTCGGGCGGCCGCCGCGCAGCGACTCGCGTTCCTTTCGAACGCGGAGCGCACGCCCGCGCAAACCGCCTTGCGATTCGTCCTCGCGTTCCCGGAGGTTTCGGTCGCGATTCCCGGGGCGAAGACTCCGGCGCAAGTGGAGGAGAACCTGCGAGCCTCGGATGCGCCCGCCCTCGACGACGAGGAAATCCAACGGGCCAGGACGCTGTACGCACGCGACTTTGGTCTGTGAGCCTTCCCTGAAGCCTCCTGGGCCGGTGGGGAATCCGACCGTCTGGCGAGGACCCACCTGGCCCCGCTCTTTGAGCACCCCCGCACTAGCCACTACCGGACCCTGGGAAACGGGGAGGACCGTCAAGGAATTCACGGGGTCGGCTTCTCCAACCCCCGAACCTTTTAGGCGGACCGCCGACTTCAAGACGCCGGAGCGAGCCAATCGATGTGGTGCCGCGACGACCTGGTGGCGACCCTCCGCGGCCTCGGTCTGTTGCAGGACCCCCAAGTCGAGAAGGCGTTCCGGAGCGTTCGCCAGGAGGAGTACCTGCCCGAGGCGTTTGGGGCCCTGGCTTACGCGGACATGCCCCTGCCGGTGTTGGGAGTGTCCGGGGGCAAGACGATGCCCTCGCCCCGCTGCCTCTCCGCGGCGCTGGGGCTCCTGGAGTTGGAGGGAAACGGCAGCGTCCTCGTGGCGGGAGCTCGGGGCGGTTTCCCCGCCGCGCTCCTCGCCCACATCGCCTCCGACCGGGGCGTCGTGGTGGCCGAGCCCGATGAGTCGCTCCGGACCGTGACCGCGGCGCGGTTGAAGGAGGCGGGGCGAGGCGATGTCCGCGTGGTCGCTCACCCGCCCGCAGAGGCGTTCGACCGGATCCTCGTGCTGGACCCCCATGGACCATCGCTTACTGCCCTGATGCCTCACCTCGCGGATCCGGGGACGCTGATCGCGCGCGGCCGCGGCCTCCACGACCTCGCGTTCGTGAAGGTCGTGCGCCGGCACGGCGAGACGGTCCAGATGACGTTCAACGAGGCACCCGCGCGGCTCGCCGCCGGCCCTCGGGACGCGGCGCGCGGCGCGCCCATCGACTTCGGCCGCCTGTTCGCCGTCGAGGATCTCTTGGTCCACGCGTGGGAAGGACGCGTGACGGGCCACTACGACGAGCACTTCCGGGATGTGGCCCAGGAGACATTCGCGGGCGGACCTCTGGACGACGAGGCGACGCGCGCGGGGTCGGACCTGAGGAAGTGGGGAGCCCGCCAGGCGTTCCAGGCCGCCTACATCCTCCAGAGCGCAGGTGATCTCGAGCGCGCCGCGGACGCGTACGAGCGCTCCCTGCTCCTGTTCCCGAGCGCGGAGGCCCACACGTTCCTCGGCTGGACGTACAGCTTCATGGGCCGCTACCAGGACGCGATCGCCGAGTGTGAGGCGGCGATCGGGGTGGACGTGTCGTTTGGCAACCCGTACAACGACATCGGTGCGTACCTGATCGAGCTGGGGCGGCTGGACGAGGCGATCCCCTGGCTCGAGAAGGCGATCGCCGCCTCCCGGTACTGCTGCTACTTCTACGCACACACGAACCTGGCGCGTGTGTACCTGCACAAGCGGATGCCCGAAAAGGCCCGGCGGTCCCTGCTCGCCGCGCTCCGCGCGAACCCGGACTACGCCCCGGCGCGGGAGCTGTTGCGGCATCTGGAGAGCGGAGCGCACTACTTCGCATGAGCGGTATAGGCCCCGCACGGCCCGCAGGATCCGCACGCCGAGGGGCCCCATCCCGGTACGCTTATTGACCGTGACGGATTGCCGGGGCCATGGCTTCAGGATCCGTGCCGGAACGGGACTTGCGCTCCACGATCTTGGAGCTTCATGACTACCTGTGGGCCGGAGCCCGCCCCGACGAGGCCAAGCTCCTTGCACGACTCGAGCGAGGCGCCCGAAACCTGGACCGCCACCTCGGCACGAAGGGGCGTGTCGAGCGCGCGATCCGCCCCATGACCCGACACTTCCGAAAGGTGACCCACGGGGCCGACCTGTTTACGTTCCTCCAGGCGGTTGCGCAACTCTCCTTCGCCGCGGACCGCGTACGTCGCGCGCCCCAGGACTCCGTCAAGGCGTCGAGCCAACTCGCGTACTCGCTGTGCGTGCACCTCGCCTCGGTCATGGACCGCCACGATCTCACGCAGTCGTTCGAATCGGGCCGGACCGATTTCGCGTCGTACAGCTCGAAGCTCGCCGATGCGCTGGAGGAACGCGGCGTCCTCCGGGCGGGCGAGTTCCGTCGTGCGGCAAACCAAGCGTTCGACCTGCACGCACTCTGGGACCGCCGGGCGTCAGTCGAGACACAGCGAATCGTCGCGCTCACCGCCGTCGCATCCGGCGGCTTCGCCTGCGTCCTCTTCGTCGATGCCCTGAAGGCCCTGAGCCGACACCGGGAGACGCCCTACGGACACCTCGTGCCAGTTGTTGCCGCCATCTTCCGACGCCTCGGAGGTCAGCCTTAAGTGAGGGACCTCCTTGACCGCCGACGGTCGCCGTGACGGAGGACTTCGCATCGGAGGCCCGCGCCGCGCTGGAAGCCGGGGAGCGGGAGAAGGCATTGACGCTCGCCGACCGAGCGTTCCGCGAACACGGGGACGATCCCCGGGTGCGGGAGCTCTACACGGCGCTCCACCTGGCTCGCGCGATCCGCCTGTCCGCCCGCGCACGCGAGATGCGCCGCGACGAGATTGTCCGCCGCGACATTCCGGAGGACACGGAGTTCGAGGACAGCCCGGAGGTCGCCAAGGCCTTCGACGAAGCCGCCACGGCGATCGAGGAAGTCCTCGCGGCCGACCCACGGTCGGAGAAGGGCCTCATGATGAAAGCCTCGCTTCTCTTTCGAAGAGACCGTGCGGGTGGGCGGCCTGAGGCCCTGACGATCCTGGAGGCCGTCGCGACAGCGAATCCCTCGAACCGCCAAGTCCTCTATGAAATTCGAAAGATCCAGACGCCGTGCCGGCGATGCGGGGACTCCGGGTTCTGCCCGCGGTGCCGCGGCCGCGGCGTGCGCCGGATCCTCGGGATGCAGTCCAAGTGCGAGACCTGCCACGGCCAAGGAATCTGCATGGCCTGCGGCGTCCTATGACGAGCCGTTTGCAGACTCCGTCCCGCCGAGCTCTTCGTTGTTCGGATCGGAGCCCTCGATCCACTCCACGCGGTCCGCCCGGCCGATCTCCCCGCACTCGAGGCACTCCCAACCGAGGCCGTAGTCCTCAAACATGACGAGGCCGCGGGACTCCTTCCGGCACTTCGTGCACGGACCGATCACGTAGCCGCTCACGCGATAGGCTCGGATCACGACCTCCCCCATCGCGGCTCCTCCGGCCCGTCACTCCTTCTTGGACTCGTTCGTGGTCTCGGAGGACGACCCCTTGCCGTCCGCGGAGCTGTACCAGTCGGGGACGCCTTGCTCGCCCCCGAGGTCGCAGTTGGGGCAGAGGTAGTCGAGGATCGGGTAGTTGCCGTGCGCGTGCTGCACGAAATAGACCTTCTCAGCACCGCACTTGGCGCACTTCTGCGGCTCGCCGCCGACGTTCTTCCGGCTGAACATCGCGCGTGCGACCGTGCGGGCGAGAGATAAAGTTGACGTCCCGCGGACCGCACAAACCCTCTTCTCCCGGGGGACCATGCTTGGGCCGTGTTCCTCTACTTCAGCCGCTACCGCTTCAAGGAAGGGAAGGATATCGAAGGCTTTGAGCTTCTGAAACACCAGGCGCAATCCCTGCGTGATGCCCCGGGATGCGAGGGGGAATGGCTCGGCCAGGGGCAGCATCCGTCCACCGAGTTCATCATGATCGGACGCTTCCGAGACGAGGAGGCTCTGCGGGCATACGAGGGCCGTCTTCGATCCGATCCCGTCCACGGAGGCGACTTCTTCGCGTTGCTGCGACTCACGACGCAGCCGCCGGAGGTCACGTCGTACGAAGTCCGCGATACCCCATAAATCGTGGATTCAGACTTTCGAGCGGATCTTCGGGATCCACTGGTGACCGACACCGTCCGCGTGCGGCTCCTTGACGAAATCCTGGTAGATCACAGCGTAGTCTCGGACGAGGATCTCGCCCACCTTGTCGAACACGTACCGCATTTCGACCTCGGCCCCGGGTGCGGTCCGCATCTCGAGGACCCACCGAAGGGTGCGGTGGTTCGCGGACCAGACGATCGTGGTCGCAATCCCGTCGGGGAGCATGCGCCGGAGTGCGGAGGTCCACGCCTTCTTCTCATCGAATTTCATGTCTCCCGTGATCGTGTCGTCTGCGATCTTCTGGTACATTGCATAGTTCGCCTCGACGGCACGACTAAGGTCCTTGAGGTTCTTCATCCGTGAGAGTTCGGAGCCTGGGACCATGGTCATCCGGAGCTCCGTGGGCCGCACGTACCGCAGTGACTCCTGGCTAATGGCCACGCCCGCGCGATGGCGCACGAGCTCGTGGGTAAACACCCGGCTGACATCCTGGAAAATCCAGTGGGTCACCGCGTGTTCGAAAATCGATCCGTCACCCTTCGCGAGGACATTTCCGATGTAGTCCTTCGAGTCCTCGCGGACGCGTGTGATATTGGGGTTGAGTCCGATTCCGAAGCTCTTGTAGCAGGAGCGACCCGCGATTTCAGTGATGGCCTCCGCGGAGTGGATTTCGTCCCGCGACTTGGCACCGTACCACGGTTGCTTCGCGAGCCAGTCGTGAGCACCGATCGAATCGAGGAATCGAGCGGCTTCGTCCGGATCGATGTGGGACTCCCCGAACTTGTAGATCTTGGGTTCGACCCATTGCACGCAACCCGCCTCCCATGGGCTGAACACCTCATTGTGGCCGCACGGATAAGAGCTTCCCTAGGTCGGATGAATTGGAAGTTCACAGCCACCGGTAAAGGACTCTATAGAACTCGGCCTGGTCGGGTTTGCGCACACCCTTGAGGACGGTTTCCAGAACGTGTTTTCGTTGGGCCTCCGCGGTTTCGTATCCCGCGGAGATCGCATCGTACTTCGAGAGCTTCTCGAGGCTCGTCTTCTCCACGAGGATCGCTTGGCCCTCGCCGACGACCTCCTCCCCGAAGCGAATCACGAGGCGGTTCCCCGGTACCAGGTTCATCTCGTCGCGCTCCCGGGTGGACAGGTACGTCTGGTAGACGTACTGCAGCCGGAGCTTCTCCTCCGCACCCTTGTACCGGATGACCAACGTTTTCGGGGGCATCGCGTTCGGCGGAATCATCAGGTCCGGCTCGCGCCATGGAACGCCGGCCCATGAACCTTACGCACGGCTACAAGGCGGCGAGGACCTCGTCCGTGTGCCCGTCCACCTTGACCTTGGGCCAGACCTTCGCGACCTTGCCCTGTTCGTCGATCAGAAAGGTCGTGCGCTCAATTCCGAGGAACTCGCGGCCGTACAGCTTCTTCTTCTTCCACACTCCGTACGCCTCGGTCACGGTGCCCGCGTCGTCGCTGAGCAAGGGGAAGTTCAGGTGGTATTTGTCGCGGAACTTGCCGTGGCTCGCGTGGTCGTCGCGGCTCACGCCGAGCACCGCGGCCCCCTTGGACGTCACGCGGGCGAGGTTGTCGCGGAAGCTGCACGCCTCGGCCGTGCAACCCGGTGTGTCGTCCTTGGGATAGAAGTACAGGACGACCTTCTTGCCTCGGAAATCCGTGAGCGAGACCGTGCGTCCGTCGTCCGCAAGGAGTTTGAAGTCCGGTGCCTTGTCCCCAACCTCGACCGTGTCGACCACCGAGGAGGCGAAGCGTCCGCACGATTTAACGGCGACGGCTTTCGCGCCGCGGCGGGCCAACGGCATGGCCGACGGATGCTCTCAACCGCGAGAATATCGGATAAGATATCTGGCCCGAGTAACTTAAATAGGGTGTCCCAAGTTCGTCGGATGTACTCGCCGACGGGAGTGACGACGAGGTAGCTTCATGGCCAAGTCCAAGAAGTCCACGGCTCGGTCGGCCCCCAAGCCGAAGCCCGTGCCGCGGCCCGTGCCGGCCTTCCGCCCTACCTACGAACACCCCCGCGCGCAGAAGCCCGCGACCCCAAACCAGGCGGCGCAGGCGGCCCAGCAGGGCCTCCTCCAGCTCACGTTCGGGCGCCATGCCCACGGCTACGGGATCGTGGCCGCAGTCGCGTTCGCCCTGGACGCCTTCCTCCTCGTCGCCATGCTCCTCACCCCCACGTTCCCCATGCTCCCCGGGGGCTACGCGGACTTCACGCTCCTGCTGATCCCCGCGGCGGCAGGCGCGTTCACCTCCGTGGACGCGGTCCGGCTGAAGCGTGAGCCGTACCGGTTGCAGTACGCCTCCCGCCACTTCGTCACGAGCACGCTGGGCATGGTCCTGTTCTTCGTCGTGGCGGCCTTCATCCTCCTCAAGACCTGGCAGATCGCGCCCGCCTGGATCCTGCCCTGGCTCTACCCGTTCGCGGTCCTGGGCGTCCCGCTCACGATCATCTCCATGGCGATGACCTGGGAAGGACTCGGGGCGCGCAAGGCGGGCAGCATCTTCCTCGCCCTCGTGCTCCCGATCGCCATCTTCCTCCTCGTCCTGGGGAACATCCGGATCGCTCCCACGCCCGGGACGACCCCTTCCCTGGCCGCCGTGTTCCCCGTCGTCGTGTTCTTCGCGGGTGCCCTGACCACGGAGTTCTCCGGCGCCCTCCTCCATATCATCGCCTCCTCGACGAGCGTCTACCAGCGCGAGATCCTGAAGGCGGACAACACGAAGGTCGCCCTCCTCCAGCAGGAGCTCCAGAAGAAGCGGGAGGCCCTGGACTACCGCGAGCGGTCCATCCGCGGACGCGAAGCGCACACGGAGGCGCTCCAGCAGGAGCTCGACGAGCAGGCCGCAGAGATCAAGGCGAAGACCGGGGACGTGACGGCGCGGGAGGTCTCCCTCGAGAAGTCCTCCAAGGACCTGCGCGAACTCGACCGGAAGACGGCTTCGGCGCGCGCGGAGATCGAGGCCAAGGTCGAGGAACTGCGCTTGCGCGAGGCCGACGTCGCCGCCTCGAAGCAGGAGGCGGAGAAGCTCAAGGCGGAGGTCAGCGCCCGCGAGGCCGCGTTCTCGTCCCGGGAGCAGGAGATCAAGCGGAAGGACATCGAGATCACCTCCCAGAGCCGCACCATGGAGCAGAAGGCCAAGGCGGCCGAGGATCGCGAGGCGCGCGTGCAGGAGGCCGAGAAGTCCTTGGATGCGAAGCGCACGGCCCTCCTCAAGCAGGCGAAGGACCTGGAGCTCAAGGAGTCCGAGCTCAAGCTCCGGTCCGAGCAGCTCCAGGCGACGCACAGCGCCTCGGAGACGAGCCGGATCAAGGAGCTCAAGGACTGGGAGTCCAAGATCCTCGCCAAGGAGAAGGAGGTCGGGTCCAAGGAAGTCGAGCTCCGTTCCTTGGAGAACCAGCTGCGGGAGCGCTACGAGAGCGCGACCCGGATCGACAAGCAGTTCCAATCCCAGCGCAAGATCTCGGAAGACCGCGAGCGGGAACTCGTCGCGCGGGAGAAGGCGATCTCCGACCACGAGGCGGACCTCAAGGAGCGGTCCGCCGAGGTGGAGCGCATGGCCTCGTCCATCCAGGAAGCCCAGGGCGACCTCCAGGAGAAGACGAAGAAGTACGCGGAACTCTTCAAGGAGGCCAAGCTCAAGGAAGCCGCGGCCGGCTCCGACAAGGACGAAATCCGGCAGCGGAGCCAGAGCCTGGAGGGCCGCGAGAAGAAGCTTGCGGAGATGCAGTCCAACCTCCAAGCGGAGATCAAGCGGCTCAACGACGAGAACCGGAAGCTGCTCGAGAAGGGCAAGGAGATGGAGGAGAAGGAGTCCGACCTCAGCCTCCGGGAGATGGAGATGGAGAACCGGGCCAAGGAGGCCCGCGCCGCGGCCGCCACGCCGGGGATGCGGGACATGGACCGGGAGGCCCAGCTCGAGGAATGGGAGCGCCGCCTACGCGAGCGCGAGGAAGAGTTCAAGCGCCGGATGTACCAGAAAGACAAGGAGATGGAGATGCGCGAGACCGCGCTCAAGGCCCACCTGACCGCACCGACCGCGGAGGCCGAGGAGGCTGTGAGCGTGGAGAAGAAGGCGGAGAAGGTGAAGACGGGCACGCCGCGTCTGGACGACCTCCTCTACGGGGGCATCCCGTTCAACTCGAACCTCCTCGTCGTCGGCCCCGCGTTCGTGGGCAAGGAGGTCGCCATCCTGAACTTCATCGCGGAAGGCTTGAGGAAGAGCATCCCCGCGATCATCGTGACGACCGCGAAGCTCCCCATCGACATCGCGCGGGACATGGCGCCGATTCTCCCCACGTTCGTGGAGTACGACCAACTCGGCCTTGTGCGCTGGATCGACTGCACCGCGCCCACCGCGAACGGCAAGGTTGCCAAGGAGAAGAACGTCTGGCGCGTGAACGGTCCAACGGACTTCGATTCCATCTTCTCCATCGTAAGCCAGCTCGATGAGGAGTTCAAGGGCAAGTATCCCTACTTCCGACTCGCGTTCATGACCCTGAGCTCCAGCATCACCCAGGCGGACGAACGTGACGCGCTGAACTTCTTCCAGCGCCTGGTCAACCGCCTGCGGCAGACCAAGGTCGTGAGCCTGTTCGCCCTGGAGCGCGGGATGCACACGGACCAGACGATCGAGGCCCTCGAGCACACGGTCGACGGCGCACTCCACT
>DASQGG010000025.1 GCA_035632695.1 Thermoplasmata archaeon | reverse complement strand
GGGCATACCCTGGTCGTCGACGGGGCCCGTGCTCACCATCGTGTAGTCCATGCCGGGCATTTCGTTCATCTTCCATCCGAAGGTCGCCGCGTAGAACTTCCGGGCGCGATCGGGCTTGTCCGCCGGGATCTCAAAGTGTCCAACTTCGCCAGTCATGGGGCTTCCCCCGGCGGGCCGATTCGGGCGGACGCTATGAACCTTTGGCGCATGGATTCCGACGGTCTCGCGGCGGGACTCGGTTCGCCCACTCGAGTCCCAAAACGGCTCGGTGAGGGGCGGTCCACCGCGGTGGACTTCACGCACCTCAACGGACAACGACGCCGTAGGCGATCTCGTCCAGATCGCTCCCCTCCGCTGCGCTCACGAACAGGTGACGCGTCTGGGTGCACTCCAGGATTCCCTCGTACCCGAGCTCCCGACCGATGCCGCTCGCCTTGAACCCGCCCCGGGGGGCGGCGGCCGAGAGGAGGTGGTAGTCGTTGATCCAAACCGTCCCGGCCTCCATGCGGCTCGCGACGCGCAGCGCCTTGCGTTCGTCCTTCGTCCAGATGCCGCAGGCGAGTCCGTAGGCCGTCGCGTTCGCCCGCTGCACGGCCTCGGCCTCGTCCGCGAAGGGGATCACGGAGAGCACGGGGCCGAAGATCTCCTCCTGGACGACCGGCATGTCCAGGGAGAGGTTCGTCAGGAGGGTCGGGGGATAGTAGCTTCCCCCCCGCGGGACTTCGTTTGCGACGGGCCTCTGATAGAACAGGGTCGCGCCTGCGTCCAGGCCGTCCTGGACCATCCCTTCGATCTTCGCGAGTTGCTCCGACGTCGTGATCGCGCTGATGTCCGTCTCCATGTCCATGGGATTCCCCGGCTTCATCCGGGCGAGATGCTCCCGCAGCCTCCGGAGGAACGCTTCCTGGATGGATTCGTGGACGAGGAGGCGGCTGCCCGACTCGCAGAGCTGCCCCGAGTTCAGGTAGTTGCCGAAGACCACGCCTTTCGCCGCCTTGTCGAGGTCCGCGTCGGGGAACACGATGTTGGGCGACTTCCCTCCGAGTTCCAGGGTGACCTTCTTCAGGCTCGAGGCAGCGGCCCGGAGGAGCTTCTTCCCCGTGGCCGTGGAACCCGTGAAGCTGACCAGGTTGACCCGGTCGTCCTTCGCGAGGGCATCGCCCACGACGTGGCCGTCGCCTGTGACCACGTTGAGCACCCCATCCGGGAAGCCGACCGACTTGGCATCCCGCGCGAGCTCGAAGGCCGTGAGGGGCGTGAAGTGAGACGGCTTGAGGACGACCGTATTGCCCGCCAGGATGGCGGGAGCGATCTTCCACACGGCCATCAGCAGGGGGACGTTCCATGGCGCGATGGCGGCCACCACGCCCAGGGGCGCATACTGGACGAGGCCCCTCGTGCCGGGGAACTCGGGATGGCGGATCCGCCGCGTGAATCGGAAGCTGCTCGGGGCGGCGAAGTACCGGAGGTGCTCGATGGCCAGGGGCACATCCAGGAGGGTGCTCTGGCGCAGGGTCTTCCCGGTGTTCAGCGACTCCAGCCGCGCGTACTCCTCGGACCGGTCCTGGATCCGCTCCGCGAGTCGGAGGAGGAGCTTCCTTCGAGTTGCGGGCGGCGTATGATTCCAGCCGGTCTGGAAGGCGTGGAGCGCGCTCTCCACGGCTTCGTTGGCCTTCTCCGCGCCCGCCTTCACGATGCGGGCGATTGCCTCCCCGTCCACGGGGCTGTGGAGTTCGACCTCCTCGCCCTCGGGGTCCCACGCTCCGTCGACGAAGTTGGCGTACTGTGGCAGCACCATGTCCACCCTCCCGTGTCGTCTCCCTGGAACGAAGAGTCCCTCAGCCGAAGTCGCTGTCCACGGCGGTCGTCGCGTTCACCATCTCCTTGGCCGCGCGGCTGTAGCGCATGATCTTCATCATGCTGCCCTTGAGCTTGAACTTCCCCGTCATGAGCCCGCGGATGGGATCGATCTCTCCCTTCAGGAGCCGCACCCAGTTCCGGTAGGGGCCGATGTAGCTGAACTCCGCCCGGGGCAAGGAAGACGGGTCCTCCTCCGCGTACCCGTGCTTCCGGCATTGGCCATGGAACAGGTCGAGGTACATGTAGCAGTCCTTGGCCAGCCCCTCGTCCTTCTGGACGACGAAGAGGATGTCCCCCTCCCAGGTCTTGCCCGCATCCCGGTACGCCACGCTCGCATCCAGCTTCGCCACGTAACTGTCGACCCAGGCCTGGCTCGGAAATCGAGGCATGACCCGGGAAAGGAGGTTCGGGAGCAATATGGTTTCTCGCCGCTTGTCACGAGAGCACGACGGGGGTGAGAGTCTCCGGCGAGGCCCTCGCTGTGCCGATCCCGCTTCGCGCCCCTCCCTCTTCTACCGCTGTCGTGGGTTCGGGCGCGCTTCCATATACCCGGAGACGGTTTTCGGTGCACCGGAATCCCGAGGAGGCCGGTCCAGGAGGCGAGGTATGGCGTTCGTCGATCCGCTCGCCCTGCAGCTGTTCACGCTGGCCTTCGTGGCCGGGCTCCTGTTCTATTCCGGCGTCGTAGGGTACATGGCGTACTCCCGCCACGGCCACCACCGCGCGTACGAACACCTTCGCGGTGCGGTCGTGCCGCTCGCAGGCATCGGCGCCATCGTGTTCGCGATCGGGATCTGGGGCGAGGTCACCTGGCCGCTCCCGGGAGCCTTCAACATCCTGTTTTACGACCCGTACTCCCTCCTGGGCGTCATCCTGATCGCCTTTGCGGTCTCCGTGCTCCTGCGACTCCGCACGCAGTACGTCGGATTCCTCGCCGGGATGACGGGCGCCCTGAGCATCTACTACGGCGTCAACGCGTATCAGCTCGGGATGACGCAAGAGCCGCTCTCCATGCTCTTCCTGTACGTCGCGCTCGGCGGGACGGCGGTCCTCACGTTCCCGGTGACCGTGTACATCGACCGCATGGTCGTGGAGCCCGAGCTCGAGAACGCGCCGGAGGAGGCCAAGAAGCCCCTCACCCTGCCGTGGAAGCTCGCGTACAGCGGGTTCCTGCTCTTCCTGCTCTTTGCCGCGGCATCGGCCATCCTCGCCCTGGCCATCGGCGGCGGCGCCCTCTCCTCCCACCTGGCGAGCCCGCCGTAGCATCGTGACTTCGGGCGCCCGCGGGCAAATCGTACCGCTCGCACGTCTATGGCAATGCCCGTGCCCGTGGGGCGCGGCCGACAGACGACTATGGCCTCCGCTTGGTCTCGGACAGGAGCGAGTCCAGGGCGGACATCGCCTCGGAATCTTGCCTTCGCCGGGTGGGGGCTTTCGGGAGCAGCAGCGAGGTGAGGACCAGGGACAAACCCACGGAGGCGAGGATCGAAACACCTAGGAACGGCGAGACGACTTGGACCACGGTTTGGAGCGGCCAGTAGGCCGCTGCGATCGCGAGGAGGGCGATCATGGAGGCGGCGATGAGCGTCGTCCCCGCGATCAGCATCCTGCCCTTGGTCGACATGAACTCAGGGCGTCCGGGATGCTCGTCCCCAGATAAAAGGGAGGGCCATGCCATCGGGTCGGCGGATGGCCCGCCGGGCGGCTCCTCGGTTGCCAGCCCCTCGTGCGCAAGGTCCCCGTTGGTATCGAGTTCCGGGCACCGTCGCGTTTCCGAGAACTGTCTCCAAAGCCCCCGGGAGACGGACCTTCCAACCCGATTGTCCGGCGGGGGAGCGGGCAGGGACCCGCATGCCGCCGGATACATGCCGTCTGTGCTCCGAGACAGGAGGTTATTTAGACAACGGTCCCTACTGCCTCTCCGGGTCGGGAGTTCGAGCTCGAGACGCGCTGGACAAACGGTCCGGGCAGGCGTCATGGGAGAAGGCTGTGATGTCCAGAGTGAGTCTCCGCGCGGGGCCGGCACAGGGACGATCTTTCGGCGTAGGCGGTGCGAGCGCTTCGTGGTTCGTCGTCCCGGGATCCGGTGGTTCCGCTCCGCCTAGCGGGCCGGAAGAACGAGTCCGGGTGTTCCGCGGTTTGCGCGGTCTCGAGGAGCTCCGTCCCGTGTGGGACGCCATCTCGGCTCCGACGGCCAGTCCCATGCTGAGCCACGCGTGGATTCGCGCATGGGCGGAGGTCTACCAGGTCGACTCCGACCTCGAGTTCCGAGTCGCCGGTGAGGGTCGCGCCGCCGCGATTGCACCTCTCGTCCGAGCGAGGCGCGGAGGGCCCCGGTTCGAGCTCGCCGGGCCGGACAACCTGCTCGAGGAGATGGACTTCCTGTATGCGGACGGGACGCACGTCCCCGAACTGGCAACGGCCCTCGTCCGGGCTCGCCTTCCCTTGCGGCTTTGGCGGGTTCCGGCCGAGTCGCCGGTCATCCCCGCCTTGACCGAAGCCTCCCGAGGCCGGGCCTTGATCCGACGCTGGGTAGGCACGGCTTCCCCTTCGCTCCCACTCGATCCGACCTGGGTGAACGCCGCGGACCACCTGGATTCCCACCGGCGGTCCAACCTCCGCCGCGCTCGAAGGATCGCGGAGAGTTTGGGTCCCGTCACGACGGAGATTCTGACCCCCCGACCCGACGAGGTCGAGCGACTCCTGGACGAGGCCTACGCGGTCGAGGCCGCGGGCTGGAAGGCGCGTGAAGGTTCGCCGCTGTCCCGCGACCGCCTCCTGGGTGCGTTCTTTCGGAGGTACGGCAAAGCCGCGGCCGAGAGCGGTGAGTTTCGGGTTTGTTTCCTCCGCATCGGGGGGCACACGGCCGCGATGAAACTCGCGTCGGTCACCGGGAACCGATTCTGGCTCCTTGCGATGGGCTTCGCGGAGGAGTACGAGCGGTGCTCGCCGGGAACCCTGCTTCTCATGGAGACCATTGCGTATGCCGCGCGGTCCGGTCTGGACACGTACGAGTTCCTCGGAGGCGACGAGCCTTGGGTCCGCGCCTTGAATCCCACCCCGCGTCCCTGCGTGGCCATGCGAACGTACCCGTTCGGGCTCCTCGGCGCGATGGCTCTCGCCTCGGATGGATTCGATCGAGTTCGTTCCCGGCTGCGAGCCGTGCGCGCGCCCGTGGGCCGGTTCTACGCGGACATGGAGCAACACCTGGCACGGGCCTACTCCGCGGGTCCCACCCCTGAGGATGCCGTCCGAAAGGCAGCGTGGCTGGCCGGCATGGGCTATGGGACCATCGTCGGCTACATGCACAAGGACAACGAGGATCCACGAAGCGTCTCGCGGTCGACCCTGGCCTCGCTCGAAGGGGTGGCGGCGAAGCGACTCGACTGCTACGTCTCGATCAAGGCGCCGGCCTTTGGCTTCGACCGCCGGCGCATTACCGAGATTGTGACGTCCGCGCAAGCGAAGGACATCCGGATTCACTTCGATGCCTTGGCGGCCACCGACGTGGACCCGACCTTCTCCCTGATCCGGGAGATGCAGGCCTTCCACGGGAACCTGGGCTGCACGCTTCCGGGTCGATGGAAGCGTAGCGCCGAGGATGTCGAGCGGGCCGTGGATCTTGGCGTGAACGTACGGGTGATCAAGGGGGAATGGGCCGACCGGAAGGAGCACGAGCGAGATCCTCGAGTTGGATTCCTGGATATCGTCGAGCGCCTCGCAGGGCGGGTTCCTCGGGTGGGCGTCGCCACCCACAATCCGACTCTGGCGCGGAAGGCCGTTCGTCGGCTCCGGGCCGCCGGGACGCCCTGCGAGATTGAGGTGGTCCGGGGCTACCCGATCCACCGCGTGCTCCCCGTGGCCGTCGAGGAGAAGGTCCCGATGCGCGTGTACGTTCCCTACGGCAACGTCGCATTCCCGTACACGCTGGAGCAGGTGCTCCGGCGACCCCGCATCGCCGTGTGGGTGCTGCGGGATGTCTTTCGTGGGGGCACGTCGGTCGTGCCGCCGGATCCCCGAAGGAGCTCCGGCACGGGGCCGATCGGGTCGCGGTAAAGAAGCCCAGAGCGACGGGTGGAGCACCCCCATCGTCGGAGCGGCTCGCGGCCGTAGGGCATGCTACCCGTGCGCCCACGTGAACGTCCGCGCGGAATCGCTCACACATCGTCCGCGCGTCGGTTTTCGCCGGCCAACCAGAAAGTTACTTATGGGGCAGGCAGTTGGGTTCCGCGCACGAACCGCGAACGGTTGTTCGACCCGCCTCGGTGAATCCCTCTTTGGCCCAACGAGGATTCGGGGGGCCCTGCGTCGGTCGGGCAATCGCTCGGCATCACGCTGTGTCGAGATGAACTCCCTTGGCCGTGTCGGTGGCGTCGTCTGTCTGTTGCTCCTATTCGTGATGCTCGCTCCGCCGGGCGGTGGGCCGCTTTTTTCAGTTCGTGGGCCGCTTCTTTCAGTTCAAGCGAACACGGGATGCCCTGAGAGCACGAACGCGTTCGGATCCCAGTCGCTCACCGGGGATTGCACAATCACCGCGGACACGGTCTGGGGAAATGGGACACTAACCCTGGCGGGAAGTCTGAACGTGAACGGCGGCGTCACGCTCACCCTGTGGAACCTCGTGGTCAAGTTCTCCCAGACCGCCGACCTCCAGCACGTGCTGTCCGTCGGGGGCACGCTGGTGGTCCGCGGGGGTGGGCTCGGATCGAACGACGCGTTCCACTGGTCCCTGATTTCCACGGGGCGGGTGGACCTGGAACGCACGAACGTCTCCAATGCGGGGAGCGGCACGACGGCCGGGTTGGACATCCTCGGAGGCTCGAACAACATCGTGGCGTACTCTCGCCTCTCGGGTCTGCGCCTCCGCATGCTGAGCAACCACAACGACTACTTCGGCTACAACAACGTGTCCAACTACGACGACAGCGTGACGAACCTCCATGTCCTACAGGTCGGTGCGAACTCGACCGTCGAGCACAACGCCTTCTGGAACGTCACCTCAGGGCAGCAGTCCATCATTTTGTCCTACCAGAACTGGGGCAACGTGGTGATCTTCGCCAACGACATCAAGTACCGGACCAACGGGAACAACGCCATGGGCATTGAGATCGTGCATCTGTCCTCCACGGACACGACCGTCAAGCCCGCGGGGTACCTGGTCACGGAGACCTGGAACAATCTCACGATCTACTACCGCTCGGCCGGGACCAATGACATCCCCTTCGACAACGAGTATTCCGAGCGTCTCTACATCGCGTACAACCACGTCAGCGGACTCACGGACGGTTGCCTGCAAGGCGGCGGCCTCACCAACTCCCTGATGGAACACAACACGTGCAAGGGCAGCGGGATCGGGGGTTCCTTCGGCATCTACGACTACATCAGCGAC
>DASQGG010000024.1 GCA_035632695.1 Thermoplasmata archaeon | reverse complement strand
TGTTGATCCACACCTTGTCCCCCGGTGTGAGCAGACTATTGCTCACGGACACCGAGAACGACGTGACGGACGAGTTGAACGATTGGCCGTTCAGCAGGAAGAAGCTGTCCGTCGTCACATAGACGGGGCCGTTCCGCGCGAGCCAGCTGCGGAACGCCGCGGCGTCCCCCGCGCTGACCGTGCCGCTGCCTGAGCCCGTGCCGAGCGTGTAGTTGATCTGCGTCCGCAGGTCCCTCAGCCCGGCTGGCAGGAGTCCGGCCAGCGTGCTGTCCGGGTTTAGGGTCAGGTTCCGGGTGATGGTGAAGTTGTTCCAGTCCTTCGCTCCGAAGGCCACCGTGGTCTTGTCGACCTCCTGCGGAGACGTCTGCAGGACGACGTCGTGGGGGTTGCTGGTCGGAATCGTGATCGGCTGGTCGTAGGCGAGATACCCGTTCGCGTCGACGATCATCTCGTAGGACCCCGCGGGCGCGCTGAAATTGTACTGGCTCCTGCTGACCACCGCGGGAATGAGCTTCGTCCCGTTGGACTTCGCCGCCGAGGGATTGTAGAGCCATCCCACGAGACCCGCGGAGACGAACTGCCCAGCCTGGTTGCGGGCGTGCCCCACAATGGCTACTCCCGCCGTCAGGCCGATCTGGATGCTCGCGGGAGGCGTGATCGTCATGGTCTGGATGTACAGGTTGTACCCGTCCGCGCTGACGCGGACCTCGAACGACCCGGTCCAGAGCTTGGCCAAGGCGACCGCCGTGGTCGCGTTGGTCGTGTTCGTGTAGATCAGGGCGGAGTACGGCGTCGAGAGCCGTGCGGGATTGTAGACGGAGATTTGCGCCCCTCCGATCTTTGTGCTCGGGCTCGCGCCGTTGACGACCGTGAAGTTCACGGTCCCAGAGGTCGTCGGCTGCGCGTCCAGGCACACGTCGACCGTCACCGTCGTGCTTCCATCGAACCGGAAGGGCGACGTGGAGGGCGGCAGCGGCGTGTTGTTGCTGTAGTACCCCGACCTTGATGCGGAGATCGTGTAGTTCGCGGCCGGCGGCGTGAACGTAAAGACCCCCGCACCGTCCGTGGTCGTCGAGAGGGAGGGCAGGACGCCGTTCGCGTCACTCAGGGTCACCTTGGCGCCAGCGATGTACGGTATGCCGCTGTTGCATGTGCTCACCAGGCCGGTGACTTGCGCGCTGGAGGCCTGGGCCGTCGCGGGCAGCAGCGCCATCGCGCTCAGGACGAGCGCGAGGAGCATGAGCAAGGCCGCGATTCCTCGGTGACCCCGGAGGTTCATCCGTGTTCTCTCCTACTCAGCAGTTCATTCCGTCCCGCTTCGCGCACCGATTCAGGGGGCGGAGGATGCGGCGAATTGAGTGGGGGTATATAAGAGTGCTGGAATCGCCCGGTTTGTCTCCCGTTTGGTACGGCGTTGGAACTCGCCGGGGCTGGCTTGGATTTCCTGGAGAAACTCTGGGACCGTTGCGAGTGGCTCCGTGCCTCGGATCGCCGCCGAAAGGTCCATGGCCCGAGGCACCATGCGCCGCGCGGTGACCTCGGAGTACGTGCTCGTCGCGGCGACCGTGATCTTCGTCGCGACGTACGCTCTCATCTCGATGCGGAAGCTCGGGAGCCACTCCCTCGACCGTCCTGCCGTCGCGCTCCTCGGCGGCGCGCTGATGCTTGTCGTGGGTGTCCTGACGCCTGCGCAGGCCATCGCATCAATCAACCTCGACGTGATCCTGCTGCTCATCGGGATGATGCTCCTGGTCTCCGGCCTGGACGTCTGCGGCTTCTTCGACCTCGTGTCGACTTGGATTGCGGGTCACGCGAAGAGCCAGCGGTCCTTCCTCGCGGCGCTCATGCTTGCCGCGGCCTTCCTCTCCGCCCTCGTGCTGAACGACGCGATTGCGCTCCTGATGACGCCCATCGTGGTACGAAGCACGCGCGCCCTCAAGGTCCGCCCGGTCCCGTACCTTGTGGCCCTCGCGTTGGCGGCGAACATCGGGAGCGTGGCCACGGAGATTGGGAACCCGCAAAACGCGTACATCGCGATCGTCTCGAATATCCCGTTTCTCTCCTTTACCGCGGTCCTCCTCCCGGTGATGCTCGTCTGCTTGGTCGTTTCGATCGGCGTCGTGGCCCTGGCGTTCCGCAAGGACCTTTCGGAGCCGCTCACCCGGACTGCGGAGATGCCACCCATCCGCCTCCAGCGAAACGGGCTCGCACTCGCCTTGGGGATAGGCCTCGGGGTCGTCGCCGGGTTCTTCCTCTCCCCCACGCCGGCGTGGCTCCCCCTGATCGCGATCGCAGGAGGCGCCTTCGTCCTCTTCTTCCTCCCGTTCGTCTCGGCGACGAGCGCGCGCGTCCTCGTCGGCAAGGTGGACTGGACGATCGTCCTCTTCTTCGTCGGCCTGTTCGTCCTCCTCGAAGGCGTCCAGGTCTCCGGACTTTCCGGCGGCATCCAGACGGGGTTCACCGACGCGTTCGGGGGGCAATCGGGAGGCCTGGTCTGGCTGACCGGGCTTTCCTCGCTCCTGTCCAACCTGATCAGCAACGTGCCCGCGGTCCTCCTCCTCGCCCAGGTGGTGCAGGGAAGCGGGAGCTCCCAGCTGCTCTGGCTCGCCCTTGCCTCGAGCTCCACCCTTGCGGGGAACGCGACGATCCTGGGAGCGGCCTGCAACGTGATCGTCGTGCAGATCGCGCATCGCGACGGCGTCGAGGTCTCTATGAAGGACTTCGTGAAGGTGGGGCTTCCCGTGACTTTGGTCACCCTCGCCCTGTCCACGGTCCTGCTCGCGCTCCTCGTGCCCGCCTGAGGCGCCTCCGAGGCTTTATCCCGCATGCCGCCGCTCCGCGTCCGGATGGCCCGGGAGACCGAGTTCCCGAGGGAGCGGGCGCGCCTGGTCGCGGAGCTCGTCCGCGCGGGGGACATCCGCACGTCGGACGTGCGGGAGGCGTTCCTTCGAGTCCCTCGGGAGGCCTTCGTGCGACCCGAGTACCGGGCCGTCGCGTACGACGACGCGCCTCTCCCAATCGGGGAGGGGCAGACGATCTCCGCACCTTCCATGATTGCGATCATGCTCGAGGAGGCGGCGTTCCGCGCGGGAGAGCGCGTCCTCGAGGTGGGGACGGGATCGGGCTATCACGCGGCGCTCGTGGCCTGCCTCGTCGGGGCGGAGAACGTCGTGACCGTCGAGCGCGTTCCCGCGCTCGCGAAGTGGGGCCGCTCCAACCTGACGGCGGCAGGATTCGACGGGGTGGCCGTCGTGACCGGGGACGGGAGCCTCGGATATCCGGCGCGCGCCCCGTACGACTGCATCCTCGCCACGGCGGGCGCGCCGCGCCTGCCGGCGGCGTGGGCGGGCCAGCTCACGGATCGCGGCAGGATCGTCGCGCCCGTGGGCGGGTCGCGATACTACCAAGATCTCCTGATTGCGCGGCGCTGCCCGGATGGGAGTCTCGAAGTCCGGCACGGCACCCCGTGCGCGTTCGTGCCCTTGATCGGGGAGCAGGCTTGGTCGGATCGGTGACTCACATCACCGCAGGCGGATGGGTCCACGCCTCGTCGGGGAGCGTGCGGTACACGTGCTCCTCGGACGGGGCCTCCTCGTCCTGCGCCAGGTGGTCCAGGGTCTTCTCGTCGAGCTGCCAATAGAAGATGCGCCAGTGCCGCCCGTCGAGGAGCGGCACAGTCTCCCAGGAGCTGTGGAGAAGGCCGACCTCCTGCAAGGCGTAGAAGAGTTTCCGGTCCTCGGGCTCCACGGCGTTATCGATGATCGTGTCGCGGAAGCCAAAGTAGTTCATCACGGTACGCGCGTCATCGAGGGACTCGTCCGGCGTGCGGCCGAGCCGCTTCTCGATGCCCACCGCGAGCTTCTTGAGTGTGATCATTTCCCCTCGCTCAGGTGTTCGGTGATTATTGGGCCCCCGTCGCTATTAATAGTTGGCCCGAAAACCGATTCCTGGTTGGACGACGTGCGCACTCGCGGTCTCCACCGCCGCTTTCGGTACTACGATTATCGATAGCGAATATGGAGGACTGAGGTTTAAGTAACCACGAACCCGTCGATTCCCCGGAAGGCGACTTCGCATGAAGCGCAAGTCCGGCAAGGCGATGGTGGACTTTGACAAGAAGGTCAGCGTCATCCATTTCAACGTCGGCTCCGGGTACCTGACGTACCTGGAGGAGGAGGCTCCCGACGGAGCCCCCCGCGTGAAGTCCATCACGATCCCCAAGGACGAGAAGGACTGAAGGCGAAGTCTTTACGCCCGCACCCGAGTTCTCCGGAGCCGTGGCCCTCCCACCGGAAGACGGGCCCGCCGACGAGGAGCCTCCGTCCCTACGGCCTGCGGTCCGACTCATCGAGGCGTCCGAAGCGCGCGAGCGAAGGTGCGCGGACTGCGGCAAGACGACGTCGGACTGGAAGCCCGTGCGCCGGAAGGGCGTGCCCGTGATCCTGTGCCGGGAATGCGCCGCGAAGCCCCCGCCGCCCGAGGGCGGCTGCCCGGAGTGCCGGGCGCCGCTCGCCCCGCACGATGCCTTCTGCGGCCGCTGCGGATCCCGAATCGAGTACGCATGTCCCGAGTGTGGCGCCGCCCTATCGCCCGAGGACGGGTTCTGCGGTAAGTGCGGCACGCGTATGGCGTGAGACCCCGGTTCCCGCTCCGGGGAGGCGGGATTCCTTCTCGGCTGTGCGAATCTCGTCCGGCAAACGCTTTAGGGAGACGATGTGTTCGGCGAACCGAATCCCTTGGTGACCGTACACGCGAGCCCGGACGAGGCCGACGCGACCCGGATGTCCTTCTGGGAGCATATCGAGGAGCTCCGGGACCGCTTCAAGTTCGTCGTCGTGCTGATCCTTGTGCTCTTCGTCCTGTTCATGACATTCGGGCTCGGGACCTTGAACGTCGGCGGCACCCATGTGCCCATGCTCCTGCCCGCGATTGGGAGCGATCCCGTGTCGACCGCTGCCTTCCATGGATTCGTGGCCTTCCTCGTCCCCAGCTGGGTCCAGCTCGCCGCGGCGCACCCGTGGGACGGCGTCCTCGTCCAGGTCGAGATGGCCCTCTTCCTCGCTTTCGTGGTCGGGTCGCCCGCGATTGCGTACGAGATGATCCAGTTCGTCGGGCCTGCGCTCAAGCCGTCCGAGAAGCGCCTTCTCCGCAGGATGGTCGTGCCCATTTCCGCCCTCTTCTTTGCCGGCGTGGCCTTGGACCTCCTCATCCTGTTGCCGTTCACGATCAACTTCCTGTATCAGGCGCAGCGCGGCCTCGGAATCACCCTCTACATCCTGTTCGTGGGGGACTTCGTGTCGTTCGTTGTGATCCACGTGCTCGCATTTGGGTTTGCGTTCGAGTTGCCCATGGTCATGTACGGCCTCACGTCCGTGGGCATCACGCGGGGCTCGACGTGGACCCGCCACTGGCGGATTGTGATTGTCGCGATCTGGTTCATCGCGGGCATGATCACGCCGGACCCAAGCGGTGTGACGATGATCATCGTGGGCCTGATCCTGACCGGGCTCTACCTGCTCGGCGTCGTGGCCGCCCGATATGCCGAGGGACGCCGCGACGCGCGCGCCCACCTCACCCCTTCTCCGTGAGCATGCCGCCACAGCGAAGTGGACCGGGTGGGATTTGAACCCACGGCTTCCGCCTTGCGAAGGCGGCGATCTTCCGCTGATCTACCGGCCCAGTGCGCCGCGACAAAGGTCCGAGCGCCAAATAGGTTTCGCTCGCGCGAATCTCGCGTCTGCAAGGAGCGGCGTGCGCTGGAGCCGTGGAGTCCGCCGCGACCCGCCGGGCCAAGAACCTAATAGCGCCCGCGCGTAAAGCGCCGCCGAAGGCAGTCATGGCCCTCCAGATTTACAACACACGCAGCCGGCGCAAGGAGCCGTTCGTGCCTCGCGAGGGCCGCCGGGTCCGGATGTACGTCTGCGGGCCCACGACGTACGACTACAGCCACCTCGGCCACGCGAAGTCCTACGTAAGCTTCGACACGGTCCGCCGCTACCTGGAGTACCTCGGCTACTCGGTCATGTTCGTTCAGAACTTCACGGACATCGAGGAGGTGATCATCCGTCGCGCGGCGCAAGTGGGGAAACCGCCCCTCGAGTACGCCCAGTTCTACATCGACGCCTTCCTCGAGGACATGCGCGCATTGAACGTCCTGCCCGCGACCCACTACCCGAAGGTCTCGGAACACATCCTGGAGATCCAGACGCTGATCGCCCTACTCATCGAGCGGGGCAACGCCTACCCGGTGAACGGGGACGTGTACTTCCGGACGCGGAACGCGAAGCGTTCGTTCGGGATCCTCGCCCACCAGCGCTTCGAGGATGTCGTCGCGGACCCCCTGCCGCCCGGCAGCCTCCGGGAGGATCCGCTCGACTTCGCGCTGTGGAAGGCCTCCAAGGAGGGCGAGCCCTCCTGGCCGAGTCCTTGGGGCGCCGGCCGCCCGGGATGGCATGTGGAGTGCAACGCGATGGCGTTCAAGTACCTCGGCGCGCCCCTGGACATCCACGGGGGCGGCTCGGACCTGAAGTTCCCGCACCACGAGAGCGAGGCCATGATCTGCGAAGGTGCCTGGGGCGTCGAGTGGACCCGGACGTGGATGCACAACGGCTTCCTGACGCTCGAGCAGGACAAGATGTCCAAGAGCCTGGGGAACTTCGTGACGATCCGGAGCGTCCTCGCGGTCTACCCGGGCGAGGTGGTCCGCCTGTGCCTCCTCAAGGCGCACTACCGCGAAGACGTGGAGTACGACAAGGACTGCTTCCGCCGCACGCGCGAGGAGTACGAGGCCATGCGCGCCGCGATTCGGGCTGCGTCCGAAGCGGACGGGCCGGGGACGGGAGGCAAGGTGGCGCCTCTCCTGGAGGCCACCCGGACGAGCTTCCTCGCGGCGATGGACGACGACTTCAACACGCCCGACGCCGTGTACCGCCTCCAGCAGATGACGGAGGCCCTCGTGGAACTCCCGTCGGTCTCCTCGGATGAGGGCCGCGCGATCGTCGCGTTGTACCGCGAGCTCGGCGGGATCCTCGGCCTCTTCACGGATGCGAGCCGCGGGCGCGCGCCTGCGTGAGCGGATCGCGTCCTCTTGCAGGGGTCGTCCCCAAAATCCTTTTATGAATGGCCCGTATCAGCGCGTACCCCTCGGGAGATTCCTCATGGCGGAGTTCAAGGCGATCATCGCCGACACGAAGAGCGGCAAGACGTACAAGCACGACATCACGGGGCACTACGCGAGCGCCCTGGTCGGCAAGAAGATCGGCGACGAGGTCGACGGCCTGTACGTCGGGCTCCCGGGTTACAAGCTTCAGGTCACCGGCGGCAGCGACAAGGACGGCTTCCCCATGCGCCGCGACCTCCCGGGTCCGCGGCGCAAGCGCCTCCTGCTGAGCGGGGGCGTTGGCTTCCATCCGCCGCGGGAGGGGATGCGGAAGAAGAAGACCGTGCGCGGGAACACGATCTCCCCGGACATCCTCCAGTTGAACCTGAAGATCGTCCAACGCGGTCCCAAGTCCATCGAGGACGCGTGGAAGGAGCAGGCGCGATGAAGGTCCCGGGCCAGCCCGAGGTCAACATCGGCGTCGTCGGCCACGTGGACCATGGCAAGTCGACCCTGACCGAGCGGCTGACCGGGGAACGCACGGACCGCCACTCCGAGGAGATCAAGCGCGGGATCTCGATCCGCTTGGGCTACGCGGACATGGCGATCTACAAGTGTCCCCAATGCGACGAGCCGATGTGCTACTCGTCCTCGGAGACCTGCAAGATCCACAACGTGAAGGGCGAGCTCCTCCGCATCGTATCCTTCGTGGACTCGCCGGGGCACGAGACGCTCATGGCGACCATGCTGAGCGGCGCCGCCCTGATGGACGGCGCGCTCCTCGTGATCGCGGCGAACGAGAAGTGCCCCCAGCCCCAGACCAAGGAGCACCTGATGGCCCTGGGGATCATCGGCGTGGACAAGATCATCATCGTCCAGAACAAGATCGACATCGTCGACCCGAAGCAGGCGGAGGAGAACTACCGCCAGATCGAGGCTTTCGTGAAGGGGACCGTGGCGGAGGGTGCCCCCATCCTCCCCGTGAGCGCCCACCACGAGGTGAACTTGGATGTGCTCCTCATGCTCATCTACCAGAAGATCCCGCCGAAGCCCCACGACGAGACCAAGGTCCCTAAGATGTACGTCGCGCGGTCGTTCGACGTGAACCAGCCGGGCATCACCCCGGACAAGATCGTGGGCGGCGTGCTCGGCGGAAGCCTGATCCAGGGACGACTGCGCGTCGGGGACGATGTGGAAATCTCGCCGGGACGGCAGGTGACCCTGGGGAACAAGACGGAATGGAAGAACCTCACGTCTGAGGTGCGGAGCCTCCACTCGGGCGGCGCGGCGCGGAAGGAGGTGCGACCGGGTGGGCTGATTGCCATCGGGACGAACCTGGACCCCGTGCTGACCAAGTCGGACGGGCTCGTGGGTCGGGTCGTCGGCAAGCCGGCCACGCTGCCCGAGATCATCGTGAAGATGTCCGTCGAGGTCCACCTCCTTGAACGCGTCGTCGGCACCGAGGAGGAGCTGAGCGTGGAGGGCATCAAGACCTCGGAGCCGCTCATGATCTCCGTGGGCACCGCGACGACGGTCGGCGTGGTCACGTCCGCCAGGGAGAACTTCGCGGACATGGCCCTGAAGATCCCCGTGGTCGCGGAGCCGGGACAGCGCGTGGCCGTGAGCCGACGGATCGGCGGCAAATGGCGGCTCATCGGATACGGCGTGATTCGTTAGGGCCGCACCGAGAACCAGCACGGATGGCCTTGACCGTCTCCTTATGGGGAGGTCCGCCAACGCGGTGTCGAAGCCGCGTCGAGATAAGTCGGCTGTCCGTGGCAGACGCAACGCCGTCCTGCGCTGGACTCAGACCTTGGAGGCCGTGCTCGCCAGGAACACCCGGTAGGAATGCCTGCGCGCCTTCCGTCCTTCTCCAAGAGCGAAGGCCTTCGTGTCGATCGCGATTGCACGGTCATCGCGTGGATAGCGCGTTAACCGGGGACGCCGGCCTTGCCCTCGAGGAGCCCCACGGCTTCCCAGAAGCGCCTAGGTCCTGTGTCGACGATGAGCTTCATCTCCGCGCCGCGTATCGTCCGCGCCCGCACCTCCTGGAACGTGCCGAAGGACCGAGCGCCCTCAAGGATGACCTCTGCCTTCTCCGCAGGGCTGTCCGCCAAGAGGGGCAGAGTACGGCGGTCCGCCACCCAGCTCACCACGATTAACCCGACGATCCATGCGGCGATCCAGATGGCCTCCAAGGGCCATCCTCCCAACCACGTGCCCGAGAGGGGCACGGCGAAACCCACCCATACGACTCCGGCAATCGCGGTGTAGAACACGTAGTACACGATGGACTGAATCCACCGGAGCATGTGCGCCGCGGCCGAAGGCGTGATGAGTCGTGCGTGCCCAGGGGTGATCTCAAGGACCGTCCTATACTCCGACGACTTCCGGTCCGCGGAGAACAGGTAGCGATCCCTCATGGTCTCCTTATGCCGTCTCTCGCACGATGAACCTTACGGTGGGATGCCGCCGGTCGATAGCGAGAAATACGGACCGGCCTGTGGACCCAGCGGCATGCGCGTCCTCCACCGCGACCCGAGGACTGGGGAGATCAGACTCCGGGTCGAGAACGCGGACGACCTCTGGCACCTCAACAACCTCGTTCAGCCCGGCGACCAGGTGCGGGCCTCGACGTACCGCCGCGAGGAGTCCAAGACGGACAAGATTCGCCCGGAGAAGGCGGACAAGGTCCGCGTGACGATCACGCTGCGTGTCGAGAAGACGGAGTTCCAGGCGTTCTCGGATCGCCTCCGGATTAGCGGCGTGATCATCGACGCGCCCCAAGACCTCGGGCGGCATCACACCCTGAACGTCTCCGTGGACGACGTCCTCTCGATCATCAAGACGTGGAAGCGGCACGAGCTGCAGCGGATCGACGAGGCCGTGGCCGCGACCCAGAAGCCCATGGTCACCTTCCTGAGCCTGGACGACGAGGAGGCCCTCCTGGCCCACCTGCGGCAATACGGGGTGCAGGAGCTCGCGACGATCCATGCGCCAGGCCATGGGAAGATGTTCGACACGGGGGACGCCCAGACCGCGTACTACGAGGACATCCTGGGCAAGCTGCGGACGACGCCGCTGGGGGAGGCCCTCGTTCTCGTCGGGCCCGGGTTCTCGCGCGAGTCCTTCCTGGCGTTTCTCCAGGCACGTGACCCCACGCTGGCGGCGAAGGTGAAGAGCCAGGGGACGTCCCAGCCCGGGATGCGGGGGATCCAGGAGGCATTGCGGTCCGGGATGGGGTCGAAGCTCTTCGCGGACAGCCGCGTCGCGCTCGAGACCCAGCTCGTCGAGAAGGTCCTCGAGGCCATTGCGACGAACCGACCGTGCGCCTACGGCCGCAAGGAGGTGGACCGGGCGATCGACGCGGGAGCCGTCGACACCTTGCTTGTGAGCGACTCCGTCGTGCGTGACCTCGAAATCGAGCGCATGATGCACGATGCGGAAGCTGCGCGGGGCACCGTGGTCCTGGTCAGCCCGCACCACGAGGCGGGAGCGAAGCTCGAGGGTCTCGGAGGGATCGCGGCCCTTCTGCGCTTTCCAATTCGGTGAGCCCCGGCGGATGGCCCACAACTCCCGCATCGAGGACGGTCAGCCGCTCCGCGCGTCGATCACGCAGAAAAGGTTGCCCTCCGGGTCCGCAAGGACGGTGAAGTCCTCTCCCGGCTCGCGTTCGTGGTAGAGCGTGGCCCCGATGCGGAGCAGCCGCGCCACCTCGCCCTCGGGATCCTCCGAGTAGAGGTCCATGTGGATCCGGCCTCGGAGCGGCTCCATCCGGTCGATGGACACGTTAGGTCCCTTCCCGCGGGGATCCCTCAAGACCATGAAATCGTCCCCGGGGGCCGGCGGATTCCTGGGCACGTACCCGAGCGCGTCCTGCCAGAACGTCATCATGCGGCCGAAGTCCGTAACGTCGATCACGACGGAACCGACCCGCAACCTGGATTTCGCCATGACCCGAAGAGGCGTCCACCGCGGGATAAGCTTGCCCCGCCGTGCGACGGTTCCCGGGTCGGTCCATTCCCCGCCGGGCGGCGTCAGGCGCGCCCGTGGGACTCCCCCTTCACGCTCGCCGCCGCGACCAAGTGGGCGACACGGAGCGGCTCGGGGAGCGCGCCCCGGACGGTCGTGAGGGCGAGGGCCTCGATGACCTCGGAGCGGGTCGCGCCCACGTAGGTCACACGGAGCGGCGTGTGGTGTGTTGTGACCTCTTCGATCCGCTGGCCCCGGATCAGACCCCATCGCTCCTCCCAGTCGTCGAACTTCCTCCGGAGAGCGTCGCGGATCGCGTCGAGGTCCGGGGCTCTCCGCGTGACCGTGACCACGGGCACCTCGAGTTCCCGGTGCAGGGCGTGCAGGTCGATCACGTTGAATCCGCCCACGGCGATGCCGTTCAGGAACACCATCCGAAGCCCCTCGCGGTACCGCGAGTTCCGGACCATCCCCAGGATTCGCTCCGTGGCATCCCGCCCGTCCACGTGGGCGCGGGCCATGAGGACCGCCTCGATGTACGCGGGCGCCTGGACCGCGACGCCGACGAGGGGCACCTCCTCGTCACCGAAGTGGAACGGGCCGTCGTCGATCCCGAGAAACCGGGACTTGGGCTTCATCGTCACACGAGCCTCAGCTGGCCCGTGACCTGGTCGACGAGCGCGTTGGGGCCCGGGCCGACCGCGAGGCAGGTCACGGTTCCGGGCGGCAGCTCCGTCAACCCGGCATCCTCCACGAGCGCGGTCGTCAGGCCGAGGGACCGGGCCTTGCGCTGCAGCTCGTGGAGCTCCTGGAGGTCCGCCGCCTTCACGACGACCTTCTTCTGCCCTTCGTCGTACCAGTCCGAGAAGGCCTTGCGGTGTCTCGTCTTGGCGTCCAGCGCCGCCATGACCGCGGCGTGGGCGACCTGGACGGCCAGTTTGCCGCGCGACAGGTCGAGGTCGCCGCGGACCGCGACGACGAGCTTGTGCTTCATCCCGCCGCTCATCCGTACAGCTCCGTCGCGCGCTCCTCCTCGAGCTTCCGCAACTCGGACTCGACGCGCTTGAGGTCCGCCTTGGCCTCGTCCCGCTGGGCCTCGTAGTGGGAGCGGGCGTCCGTGGAATGCAGCTGCATGCGCCGCTCGGCCTCCTTGATCGCGCGCCGCAGGCGCTCGCGCTCCTCCGCGAGGGCCTGGAGCTTGAGCCGGATCCGGTGGTCCTTCTCGTCCTCGGTCAAGAGGGCCTCTGGGCCCGCCTTCGGCGTGCGTGCCAAGGAGGGACGGAGCCGCGCCATCCACGGATACGCGCCCCGCCACCAGCCCAGGGCGAAGAAGAGGACGCTCAGGCCGATCAGACCCGCGGCAATGTACGGGGTCTGCACGTACCCGAGGCCCGTGGACTCCTGGACGCCCAGGGAGTTCAGGAAGAAGCCCCAGAGGACCGTGACCGCGATGGAGAGGACGATTCCCAGGGTGAGGCGGTACAGGATGTCGTACTCGCGGTCGAGCTCGCCCTGCCTCGGGTACAGCACGTTCACGAGGAGGAGGCCCGGGATCACGAACGTGAGGAGGATGGCCCCGAGGACCCGAAGGACCCCGAGGATGCCGAGCAGGGTCTCCGTGAGTGCGTCGGCCACCGGAGTCGGCGAGCCTCCGGAGTCTATTTGAAGCTTCCGCGGTCCCGAGTTCCTCCCGGTAACTCTTTCCTGTCCACCGGGTATCCCCGCACACCCCGAGGGGGCATCGCGTGGAGCGCACCCGGATCAAGACGTACATTCGTGGCTTCGACGAGGCGGTCGGCGGTGGCCTACCGGAGGGCTATGTCGTCCTGGTGTCCGGCGCGCCCGGGACCATGAAGTCCTCCCTCGCCTTCTCGATCCTCTACCAGAACGCGCTCCGCGAGGGAAAGCGCGGCGCGTACTTCACCCTGGAGCAGAGCAAGGATCTCCTGCTGGAGCAGATGGCCTCCATGGGCATGGCGGACGAGAAGGTCTGGGAGAACCTGGTCCTCATGGACATGGGGAACATCCGGAAGAACCTGAACTATCTCCAAGGCCGCGGCACGTGGCTCGAGCTCTTCAAGATGTACTGCAACAACGTGATGAAGTCCGAGCGGCTCGCGTGCCTCGTCGTGGACTCCCTGGACGTGCTCGAGACCATGGCGAAGATGCAGGACCGCCGGTCCGAGCTCTACTTCCTGTTCGAGTGGCTCCGCGATCTCGGGCCGCTGACCCTGCTCCTGTCCGAGCAGCCGCTCGAGGCGGTCGACGGCCGTGCGCCCGACGAGGCCTACCTGGCCGACGGCATCCTGCACCTCGAGCTCCACGAGGCCTCGGACCTGTTCGTGCAGCGGCGGCTGCGCGTCGCGAAGCTGCGCTCGACGCGGCACGAGACGGGGTACTACGCCCTGAGCTACGAAGACGGCGGGTTCGAGGTCACGCGGTCCGTCTCGGGATCCGGCTGAACGGGGCAAAGTATCCTCCCAGAAAACGAGACAGAAGGCCTTTATACCCGGGAGCCGGGATACGACGCGCGGCTCGCCGCCTTCTCGCGCGGCCCCTGTGAGACCACAGACCGTGATGCAGGATCTTGCCGAGAGCGAGCGTCGGTTGCATCTCGCGGTAGCCCAGGCGCCGCTGATGGCATGGACCACGGACACGGACCTGGTGTTCACGTGGGGCATCGGGGGCTCTTTGGGAGCCGTCGAGCTCGATGCCAAGAAGTTCGCCGGGCGGCGCGTCGACGATTTCTTTCCGGGGGACGGCCCATCGTCCTCGGAGGCGCAGCATCGCCGCGCCCTCGCGGGCGAGGCCGTGCGCTACGCGTTCGACTGGATGGGTCGTTCGTTCGATGGGCGCCTCCAGCCTATCCGTGACGCGCACGGGGACGTCGTCGGCGTGGTCGGGATCGCCCTCGACGTCACGGAACGCACGAAGGTGGAGGAGCAGCTACGGCTCAGCGAAGACCGGTTTCTCCTCCT